>DASSXM010000020.1:0-55479 GCA_035703805.1 Gaiellaceae bacterium
GATCGAGAAGGTCGGCAAGGACGGCGTCGTGAACGTCGAGGAGGGCCAGACTCTCGGCCTCGAGCTCGAGTTCACCGAGGGCATGCAGTTCGACAAGGGCTACCTCTCGCCGTACATGATCACCGACCCCGAGCGGATGGAAGCGGTGCTCGAGGATCCCTACATCCTCGTCGCCAACCAGAAGATCGGTGCCGTCAAGGATCTCCTGCCCGTGCTCGAGCAGGTCATCCAGGCGGGCAAGCCGCTCGTCATCGTCGCCGAGGACGTCGAGGGCGAGTCGCTCGCCACGATCGTCGTCAACAAGCTCCGCGGCACGTTCACGGCAGTCGCCGTGAAGGCCCCGGGCTTCGGCGACCGCCGCAAGCGGATGCTCGAAGACATCGCCATCCTCACCGGTGGTGAAGTGATCACCGAGGAGATGGGCCTCAAGCTCGAGAACACGAAGCTCTCGCAGCTCGGCCACGCCCGTCGGGTCGTCGTCGACAAGGACACGACGACGATCATCGACGGTGCCGGCGACACCGAGGCGATCAAGGGCCGCATCAAGCAGCTGAAGTCGGAGATCGAGAACACCGATTCCGATTTCGACCGCGAGAAGCTCCAGGAGCGGCTCGCGAAGCTGTCGGGCGGCGTTGCGGTCGTCAAGGTCGGCGCGTCGACCGAGACGGAGATGAAGGAGAAGAAGCACCGCGTCGAAGACGCACTGCAGGCTGCACGGGCCGCCCTCGAAGAGGGTCAGGTTCCGGGCGGCGGCGTCGCGCTCATCAACGCCGCGGACGCAGTCCGCGACAAGGTGCTCGGCGACCTCGAGGGCGACGAGCGCACGGGTGCGCAGATCATCCTCAAGTCGCTCGAGGAGCCGCTTCGCCAGCTCTCGGCGAACGCGGGCCTCGAAGGCTCCGTCGTCGTGCAGTCGGTCCGCGCGGCCGAGAAGGGCTGGGGCATGAACATCGAGTCGGGCGAGGTCGAAGACCTCCTCAAGTCCGGCATCGGTGACCCCACGATGGTCACGCGCTCGGCGCTGCAGAACGCGGCGTCGATCGCGAAGAACATCCTCACCACCGAGGCGATCGTCGCCGAGGCGCCCGAGAAGGCCGGTGCCGCGATGGGCGGCGGCATGCCGGACATGGGCGGGATGATGTAACGAGCCCTCGGGCTCGTAGGAATGCGAAGGGCCGGCCATGCCGGCCCTTCGTCGTTCTACGGAACGAGACCTAACGGGAGGGTGCCGTTCTTATCGGCACCACCGTCCGGATTCTTTAGAACCCGTAGCGCTCTTCCTGCCAGTAATCGGCGTTGTTGTTGTACCCGTACCGCTCCCAGAAGCCCGGCTTGTCGACAGCGGAGAGCTCGATTCCGCGCAGCCACTTCGCGCTCTTCCAGAAGTACTTCGACGGGATGAAGAGGCGCACCGGCCAGCCGTGGTCCGGCGTCAGCGGCGCGCCGTCCGCTTCGTAAACGACGAGCGCATTCTCGTCCTCGAGCGCGGTGAGCGGGACGTTCGATGTGAAGCCCTGCTCCGCGTGGGCGACGACGAACTGCGCGCTCGACTTCGGCTTGCACAGCGCGGCGAGCTCGCGCCAGTGCACGCCCTTGAACTCCGCGTCGAAGCGGCTCCAGCGCGTCACGCAGTGGATATCGGTTGTGATCTTCGTCGCGGGCAGCTGCGTCAGCTGCTCGTACGTCAGCGTCACCGGCTCCTCGACTTCGCCGTAGACGCGCAGGTCCCACATGGCGAGATCGGCCTTCGGCACATCGCCCGCGTGCAGCACCGGCCACTTCTCCGTCAGATACTGGCCGGGCGGCAGCCGCGCCGGGTCGTAGCCCGCCTCGCGCACCTTGTCCTCGGCCTTGGAACGGAAGAGTGGCATCGGTTCCTACACTAAACCGCATGGACGTAGCCGTACGCGAGCGCGAGTTCGTGCGCGTCGCCGGCCCCGATGCCCGCGACTACCTGCAGCGCATGGTCTCGAACGACGTCGATGCGTTGGAGGTCGACGACGCATGCCCCGCGTTGCTGCTGACCGCGAAGGGCCGGGTGATCGCGACGCTCGTCGTCTGGCGGCGCGGCGCGGAGGATTACCTCTTGCTGACCGAGCCTGGGCTCGGTAACGCCGTGCGCGAGGTGCTGACGCGCATGCGCCTGCGCGCGCAGTGCGAGATCGAGAGTGAGGAGCATGCGTCGGCGCTCGTCTTCGGCGGCGACGGAATCGACACCGGCTTTCCCGGCGCCGTCGAGGTGCTCGACTCCGGTCTCGAGGCGACGCTCGACGGAGAGGAGCTCGAGCTGCGCCGGATCGAAGCGGGCGTACCGCTGTGGGGCCGTGAGATCGACGAGCGTGTTCTGCCGGCCGAAGCCGGTCTCGATCGCACCCACGTGAGCTTCTCGAAGGGCTGCTATCCCGGCCAGGAACCGATTGCGCGCCTGCACTACCGGGGTCACGTCAATCGTTCGCTGCAAGTCGTCGAGCTCGATGACGATGCGGCAGTGGAGCGCGTGACGAGCAGCATCCGCCGCGCCGACGGTTCAGTCGTCGCGCTCGCGTACGTGCGCAATGCCGAAGCTTGAGCGCGCCGACTGGTGGTCGGTCCGCCGGGCGCACAACCTCAAGCCGGCGACGTACCGCTGCCCACTCTGCGGCTACCGGCTGCACGCGATGACCGAGCACATGCTCATCGCGCCCGAGGGCGACACGTCGCGCCGCCGTCACGCGCATGCCGAGTGCGTCGCGGCTGCGTTCGAGCAGGGACGGATCACGAGCTACGACGCGTGGCGAAAGACCCAGCCCCGCAGGGCCATCCGGCTACACTGGCCGTTTCCGAAGCGCCCGTAGCTCAGGGGATAGAGCGCTGCCCTGCGGAGGCAGAGGTCGCAAGTTCGATTCTTGCCGGGCGCATGCAGGAGTGCGACCAGGTCGCGACGTGGTCGCGACCTGGTCGTTGCCTCATCAGTCAGCCGGCGAGAGGCTTGCCGGTCTCGAGCAGCGTCTTCAGCCCGCTGAGGACGTACATCCAACCGATGCCGGAGACGCTCTCGGCCGTCTTCGGCGAGTCCTCGAGCTGATCGTGAACGACGGTGAGCAGGCTCATGCCGCCGTCCTTCGGCTCGATCTCCCACGTGACCCGGCTGTACGGCTCGGCCGCAGTCTCCGCGTCGTAGAGCGCGCGCCACGAGTGCTGCAGTCGGCGCGGCGGCTCGCACGCGAGCACCTCACCGTCGACATACGTCTGCGTGCGATCGGCCGAGAGGCCGAGCAACGGTGAGCCGAGCTCATACGTCGACTCGACCCGGCTCCCGTGGAAGTACTGCTGTGTGAACTCCGGCGTCGTGATCGCCTCCCACACCTGGTCGGGAGTCGCCTTGATAAACACCTGGTACACCTGCGTTGCGGTTGCGATCATCGTGCTCATGCAGTCTCCTCCAACCGTGTCTTGAGATGTGCGAGCGCCGACACGTGGCGCTCCGTGTACTTGTCGATCCACCGGTCGTGGATGAGCCGGATCGGCACGGGGTTGAGGAAATGCAACTTCTCCCGGCCTGAGCGGCGGCTGACGACGAGGCCCGCGTCCTCGAGCACGCGCAGATGCTTCATCACACCGAAGCGCGTCATCTCCACCTCCGACTCGAGCTCGGTGAGCGTGCGGCCGTCGCGCTCGAAGAGCCGGTCGAGGAGATAGCGCCGCGTGGGATCCGCCAGAGCCTTGAAGATGCCGTCGTCGTCCTCTACAGCCGGAAGTATACGTGACTAAAAGGTCACCTGTCAAGCTCTTCACTGAAGAAGACGTCCTGCGCTTGCTCTCCCCAGCGGCTGCCGTCGAGGCGATCGAGGCGTGCTTCACGCGCATGGCTCGCGGCGCGGTGACGAACAAGCCTCGCTACCGCCTGCCGCTCGAGCAGGGGCAGCTCGCGGTCATGGCGGCGTCGGATCTCGAGCTTGGCTACGCCGGCGCGAAGGTGTACGCCGGCTTTCGCGAGGGCGTTCGCTTCGTCGTGCTCCTTTTTCGCGCCGACCGGCCCGAGCTCGTCGCCGTGCTCGAGGCCGACATGCTCGGACGGCTGCGGACGGGCGCAGCGAGCGCGGTCGCAGCGAAGTACCTCGCGCGCTCCGGCGCGACGACCCTCGGTGTCATCGGCTGCGGCTCCCAGGCGCATACGCAGGTCGCCTGCATTCGCGCCGCGCTTCCGGGCATAGAACGCGTCGTCGCGTACTGCCGCACGGAAGAGACGCTGCGCGCGTTCTGCGAGCAGCACGCTGCAGAGCCGGGCGAGTCGGCACGCGACTGCGCCGAGTGCGACGTGGTGGTCACCGTCACGACATCGGTAGATCCGGTCTTACGCGGAGACTGGCTGCGCGAAGGCACGCTTGTTTGTGCGGTCGGCGCGAACGACGGCCGCAAGCGGGAGCTCGACAACGTCGTGCTCGAACGCGCGACGTTCGTTTGTTGCGACTCCGTCGAGGACGCGCGCCTCGAGTCGGCCGACCTCATCGAGCCGGTGGAGAAGGGCGTGCTCGACTGGCTCGAGGTGCATGAGCTGCAGGAAGTCGTTAGTGGGCAGACGAGCGGCCGTCAGTCCGACGGCGACATCGTCGTCTTCAAGTCGAACGGCCTCGCGGCGTGGGACATCGCCGCGGCCGCCGCAGTCGTCAGCCGCTGAGCATCTGACGCGCGGCCGCGATGTTCTGCTCGCCGAGTGCGTGAATGAGCTCCGGGCGATCGAGCATTCGCCGCGTCTGCTCGGGCGACAGGCGGTTGTGCACGTACGGGTCGGTGAGGATCTCCGTGAGGCCGCGTCCGTGCCCATGCTCGCGCAGCACATAGGCGGAGACGACTTCCTCGGCCGAGCTTCGCGCGAACAAGAACGAGAACGGATTGCGCAAAAAGCTGCCGACCTTGAGCACGGCGCGATTGTATAGTCGGGGTGTGCTGGTTTCGGCCGACCGCGGCAGGTTCGCGGAGCGGGTGCTCCACGGAATCGATGACGACGGCAACGAAGAGCGCGTCGTCATCTGGATCGAGCGCAAGCCGGGTGCAGTGTGGGCCGTCGGCCGCGCGATCGACCCCGAGCATCGCAACGGCGCGGCTCCCCGCCCTGAGGACTACATCTTCGAGGGCTACGAGCTCGGTGACGCGCTCCAGGCCGCGAACTGCGCGCTCGAAGACGACCTCACCGTCGACGAGCAGTACGGCCGCGGCGAGTTCCTCCGGCCGTTCACGCGGGACGAGTGCCTCAAGCCGCTCGAAGCCTGGTTCTTCGGGCGCTAGCCCCGCCACTATCAAAAAGGAAGCCCGCGGTTTACGATCGCGCTGGGACAATGCAGGAGCCCCTCGTACAGCGGCCGCATCTCGAGCGCCGACTCGACGAGGCGCTCGGGCGACGCTTGACCGCAGTTATCGCCACGGCGGGGTTCGGTAAGTCGACTCTGCTCTCCAACTGGGCCGTCGGCGTGCGCGCGTGCTGGCACACGCTCACTCCTGAGGACGTCGTGCTCGCGTCTCTCGCGCGTAGCGTCCTCGACTCGTTGCGTGTTCGCGTTCCGGGCCTTCCGCCTGAGATCGACGCAGCTGTGCGCGGCTGGCGCGGCCCTGCCGCCGATACGGACGACAACGCGCGGGCGCACGCGTACGCTGCCGCGCTCTGTGACGCGCTCAACCAGCGCTTGCGCCGCGACCTCGTCCTCGTCCTCGACGATCTGCACGAGATTGGCGACGCGCCGGCATCCATCCGCTTTGTCGAAGCGCTCTGCCGACAAGCCCCGCGAACGCTGCACCTGATCGTCGCGTCGCGCGACGATGTTCCGTTCCCGATCGAACGGCTGCGCGGGGCGGGCGCCGTGCTCGAACTCGACGCGTCTGATCTCGCGTTCGGTCTCGAAGAGACGCGCACACTTCTCGGAACGGATGCCGAAGGCACCGCGGCCCTCGTGCACGCGGCGACGTCGGGCTGGCCGGTGGCGACGCGTCTCGCGGTGGAAACGCTCGCCGCTGTTTCCGAGGACGAGCGCGACGTTGCACTCGACCGGCTGCGCCAGCCGGGCGGCGCGGTCTACTCGTACCTCGCGGCCGAGGTGTTCCAGCGCGAGCCACCGTCGACCGCGGCGCTCGTGCGGGTCGCCGCTCCGCTCGAGGGCTTCACGCCGGAGCTGTGCGAGACGCTCGGCGTGCCCGACGCCGCGCAGGTCATCGCGTCGCTCGCGCGGCGCGGCTTGTTCCTCGAGCCACAGCGCCACGCAGCGGGCTGGTACTCGCTCATCGCCCTCGTACGCGAGTTCGCCGCCGTGCATCTGCCCCTGACCGACGAGGAGCGACACGAGATCAACCGCCGTGCGGCCGAGTGGTACGAGAGTCAGGGACACGCCGAGGCCGCGCTGCGGTCGCTCGCCGCAGCGGAGGACTGGCCCGCGCTCAGCGGTGTCTTGCGCCGCCAGGGGTCGGCTCTACTCCTCGCGGGCGCGGCCGACGGCGTCATCGCCGCGCTCGAGCTGCTTCCCCCGACCGAGCGCGATGCAGACATCGAGCGCCTCTTCGGCGAGGCGCTGCAGATGCGCGGCGACTGGGACGCGGCGCTCGCGTCGTTTGCACGAGCGATCGAGCACCTTCCGTCCACGCCCGCGAGCATTGCGTGGCGCGTTGGTCTCATCCATCACCTGCGCGGTCACATCGACGAAGCGCTTGCTGCGTACGAGTCTGCGCAGATCGACGGAAGCGACCCCGCCGAGGAGGCGGTGCTTCTTTCATGGAGCGCGAGTGCGCACTGGCTGCGCGGCAATCGCGAGACGTGCCGCAGAGAAGCACAAGCGGCGTTCGCAGCGGCGACCGCGAGCGGCGACTCGCGTGCGCTCGCAGCCGCGCACACCGCGCTTGGGCTCCTTGCCGCGCTCGAAGGGGATCGCACCGGAAACGACATGCACTATCTCCGGGCGCTCGACCATGCGCACCGGGGCGGCGACGTGCTGCAGACGCTTCGCATTCACGCGAACCGCGGGTCGCACTTTGCCGAGGAGGGCGACTATGACGCGGCGCTCGCCGAGCTCGACCTCGCGATCGGACTCGGAGAGCTTGGCGGATTCGCATCGATGCGGGCGCTCGCACTGAGCAATCGCGGCGACGTGCGATTCCGCATCGGCGATCTCGACGAGTCGATCGCCGACCTCGAGCTGTCGAAGACGCTGTACCAACGCGCCGGCTCGCAGATGGTCGCGTACCCGGTCGCAAAGCTCGGCGAGGTGCTGCGCGAGCGAGGCGACGCTGCGCTTGCGCGCGTCGCCTGCGAGGAAGCGGTTGCGCTCTCCGAGGCGGCGAACGACGTCCAAGGTCTCGTGCATGCCCTGGCCACGCTCGCACGCGTGCTCGCCGCGGACGATCCCGAGAAGGCAACAGGGCTTGCGCAGCGTGCCGTCGACTTCGGTGCGGGCATGGGCTACGTCATCGCCCTCCTCGCGCAGGGGTGGATCGCGCTCGAGCACGGGGAACGCGCAGTCGCAGCGCAGTCGGCCGCGGCAGCCTCGGATTTCGCGCGGTTGCGTCGCGATAACCCAGGGCTGGCGGAGGCGCTCGAGCTCGCGGGCGCGGCCGCGGAGGAGCGATCGGTCGCGGTCTCGCGGTTGGAAGAGGCGCGGGCGATCTACCGCTCGATCGGCAGCCGGCTCGGCGTCGCGTGGACGGAGCTGCGCCTCGCGCATGTGTCCGATTCGGAGGACGCACGCCAGCTTGGCGAGCGTGCGGCGCGTCAGTTCCGCGAGCTCGGCGCACGGCGCGGCGCGGCGGCGGCCGATCTTTTCCTCGCAGAGCTCGAGCGCCGCGACCGGCCCGCTGTCGAGATCCGGACGCTCGGTAACTTCACCGTGCTGCGCGCAGGCGAACCGGTGCCGCATGCCGAGTGGCAGTCGAAGAAGGCGCGCGACCTGCTGAAGATTCTCGTTTCCCGCCGCGGACACCCGGTGACGCGCGAGCTGCTGATGGAGGCGCTCTGGCCGGACCAGAGCCCGGACAAGCTCGCCGGCCGGCTCTCCGTCGCGCTCGCGACGGTGCGCACGGTGCTCGATCCGGAGAAGGAGCTCGACCGCGAGCATTTCGTCGTCGGCGACAAGGGGACGGTGCGGCTCGACCTCGCGCACCTCGATGTCGACGTCGAGCGCTTCCTCGTCGATGCCGAGTCGGCCCTTGCTGCCCACCGCGAGTCTCATTCCCCGGAAGCGACCGAGCGGCTCGAGCTCGTCGAGGCGTCATACGCCGGCGACTTCCTCGAGGAGGACGCGTACGAGGACTGGTCGGTTCCACTCCGCGAAGAGGCGCTGGCGATCTACATCGGCGTCGCGCGGGCACTGGCGGAGGATGCGGGCGATGACGGTGACGCCGCGGCGGCGACGAAGTTCTTCCTCCGAATCCTCGAGCGCGATCCATACGACGAGCACGCTCACTTGGGGCTCGTTTCGGCGCTCGTGACCGCCGGCCGCCACGGCGAAGCGCAGCGCTTCTACCGCTCGTACTGCGCCAGCATGGAGCAGATCGGCGTCGAAGCCGCCTCGTTCCCCGCCTTAAGCCGACCTTAAGGCCACCCGAAGCCATTCGCCGGACGATGGGCGGCATGAAGACCTTCGTCGTACGTCTCTTCGTTCCGGTGGAGCCGGCGGAAACGGACACGACGCTCCGAGGCCTCGTCGAGGAGATCGGAGCCGATCGCAGCGCCAACTTCGCCGACGGCCACGAGCTGCTCGCCTTCCTCGCGACGGCCGGATCGGGACACCGGGGTGCACCTCCAGAGAGGAGCTTGTCATGAAGATGCGGTTGGGTCTCGCGCTCGTTGCCGGGTTCCTCGTCGTCAATCTCGTCGAGGCGGGGGCGGGTGCACAGGTCCAGAGGCGGGTGGGCGGCCAGTGCGGAAGCCCACCCTGCTGGACGACGTTCACGATCAACGGCAGCGCGTCGCTGCCGTCCGGGGTGACCCTGTCGCTCAACAGCGGCAGCGGTCAGATCCAGGTCTCGCTCCAGAAGTCGAATCAGACTGAGCTGTCGCCGGCGGTGGCCGTGAGCGACACGATCCACATGGTGCTGAACCTCGGCGCGTTCGACCCGGTCGTCTTCGGTACAACCGGTCTGATCTCGGCGTTCTCCGAGACGATCAACGGTTCGAGCAACACGATCACGATCGACCTGAAGCCGACGGCATCCTCATGGAACTCGGCTGGCTGCAGTGTCATTAGCTGCGGCAGCGATGTGAACCCGGTGACCGCGACGAACGACTTCACGAGCGTCGTTCTCGGCTTCGTCAGCGACTTGAGCACGTCGGGTGCGTCGCAAGCAACCAAGGATGCGATGCGCGGGACGTGGTTCTCGACAAACGCGCAATCGATGACGCTGCCGTCGTTCAACTCGTCGACCGGCAAAGTGAGCTTCACCGTTGCTGCGCCTCACTTCAAGACGAACGGCAGCACGCTCAACTCGGGGTTCTTTGAGTTCTTCGCTCCCGATGCGCTCGTGACGTCGATGGGCGTCGCCGATCCGACGACCGTCTCGAACGGAACGTTCACCGTCTCGAGTTCGAACAACACGTCGACGACGTTCTCGGTCGCGCATCAGGCTTCGCCGGCGGGCGTGCTGATCCAGGCAGGCACGAACCCTCCATCGTTGCCGATGTTCTCGTACTCGTCGCCGACGTTCACCGTTTCGAAATCGACAACGGTGCCAGGCGCTCCGACCGACGTCTCGGCGAACGCCAGCGACGGGCAGGCGACGGTGAGCTTCTCGGCGCCCGCGTCGAACGGCGGAGCGGCGATCAGCTCGTACACGGTCACCGCATCTCCGGGGGGCGCGACTGCGTCGGGAAGCTCGAGTCCGATCACTGTGAGCGGCCTCTCGAATGGGGCGAGCTACACCTTCACGGTCGCGGCGACGAACTCGGTTGGCACCGGCTCCGCCTCGTCTGCGTCGGGTGCGGTCACGCCCGCCGGCCTTCCCGGGGCGCCCAGCTCTGTCTCGGCGGTCGCGGGTGACGGCAAAGCAGTCGTGAGCTTTGCGACGCCGTCGTCAAACGGCGGAGCGGCAATCACCTCGTACACCGTCACCGCGTCGCCAGGCGGGGCTACCACGACCAGTGGTACGAGTCCGATCACGATCAGCGGCTTATCGAACGGAACGAGCTACTCCTTCACGGTCGCTGCGACGAACTCGGTTGGCACCGGATCGGCCTCGCCCGTGTCGGGTGCGGTCACGCCGGCCGGCCTGCCTGGGGTGCCGAGCGCGGTCACTGCGGTCGCAAGTGACGGCAAGGCGGCGGTGAGCTTCGCCGAGCCTGCGTCGAACGGAGCGGCGATCAGTTCGTACACAGTTACCGCGTCGCCCGGCGGAGCGACAGCGAGCGGCAGCTCTGGCCCGATCACGGTGAGCGGTCTCGCGAACTGCACGAGCTACACATTCACCGTGACGGCGACGAACTCGGTCGGTACAAGCGGGTCGTCTTCGGCATCGTCGCTCGTCGTGCCGGCTGCGGCGTCAGGCTGCACGGCCGTCACCACGTCGTCGCAGGCGTATGCCGGCATCGCCGGCTCGCTGACGCTGCCGGTACCGTCCGGGTCGGCACTGAGCGTGTCGTGGAGCAGTGGTACGTTCTCGTCCACCGTCGCCGTGAGTGCCGTCACCGAAGCCGTGACGGCGAGCGCAACGCCTCCAGCACTGAGCGGCTTCATTGCCGGCTCGGTGGCGGTGGAGCTCAACTTCACGAGCGGCGGCAGCGCCGTGCACACGTTCGCGGCTCCACTCGAAGTCGTCATTCCGGGCGGTGGCTCCGGGTTCGCACCGGGCTACTCGACCGACGGCGGCGTCACGTGGATCTCGATTCCGCTGCTCTCCGGCACGACGCTGCCCGCGGGCCAGCAGGACGGCTACTACACCAACGCGTCCGGAACCGTGCACATCCTCACGCTGCACGCGACCTACTTCGGCCTCATCGGCGATCTCGTTCTGCAGACCTGGAACCCTGCGAGCTTCCCCGTCGGCTCGAAGAGCATCTTCGTCTACCTCGCGACACACCGGCAGGCGGACGCGACCGTCGTGCTCGAGACGCACTCGGGAACGGCGCTCGGCAGCCTGAAGGTCACCCTGCCCGCGGGTTCGACGAAGGTGAAGCTCCCGCTGCCTACGGGACTGAAGGCCGGGATCTATCTCGTCAAGGTAAATGCGACGACCGGCCCGTCGAGCGTGCAGCGGATTCTTGTGCTGCGTCTCGTCGGCCACAAGTAAGACGGCGGGCTTGGGGGCGGCGTCCTATGCGGCGCCGCCCCTCGGCCACCTCAGGTTCCTGTCGGGGATCGGGTCTCCGTGCGGATCGTGTGTCGGGAATCCGAGGGCACGATCGATGCGCGCTTCGAGCTCTTCCGAGATCGCGTGCTCGAGACGGTCGGCCTCGTCGTGGACGTCGTCGACAGCGACGCCGAGCGTCTCCGCGAGATAGAGCTCGAGCAGGCGGTGATGGCGGATGACTTCGAGCGCGACGCGCTCACCTGCAGGCGTGAGTGCGATTCCACGGTACGGCGCGTGCTCTGCGAGCCCGAGCGCGGAGAGCTTCTTCACCATCGCGCTCGCCGACGCCGGCGAGACGTGCTGTGCGCGAGCGAGTGCGGTCACCGATACGCGTGCGTCTGCCTGACCGAGCTTGTACAGCTCGCGCAGGTAGTGCTGGATCGCCTCGGTCAGCGGCTCCTGCGACACAGACGCATGGTAGTGCCGCCTCTGGCGATGAACCTCAGGCCCATGGAACGCGATCACGCTGCGCGCTGCGGCGTCCTCGGTCGCGTCGATAGCTAGTGCTATCGCCGCTCCCTGCGTCCTTGCATCGCTTGGTGCTCGCGTCCCATGAGCGATGGGTGCATCACCAGAGGCGGCACAGGGTCTACGCTCCCGCCGCCATGCTCATCCGCGTCGGCTTCAGCGCAGATCCGGACGATGCCTTCATGTTCTGGGGGCTCGCATCGGGCACCGTCGACACGCGTGGCTTCGAGTTCGAGCCGGTCACCGACGACATCCAATCCCTGAACGAGCTCGCGCTCGACGGAGCGCTCGAGGTGACGGCGATCTCGCTCGCGACGTACCCGCTCGTGCAGGACCGCTATGCGCTGCTCCCGCATGGCGCGAGCATGGGGGACGGTTACGGCCCCGTCGTCGTCGCGAAGGAGAAGCTCTCGTTCGACGACCTGCGCGCTACGGAGATCGTCGTGCCGGGAACGTTGACGACCGCGTTCCTCGTGCTCGGGCTCGTGCTCGGCGGCGAGTTCGAGCATCGCGTCCTGCCGTTCGACGAGATTCTCGCCGAGGTCGCGTCCGGTCGCGCGCGGGCGGGGCTTCTCATCCACGAGGGCCAGCTCACCTATCGCGACGAGGGTCTCGTCAAATGCGTCGACCTCGGCGAGTGGTGGCTGCTCGAAACGGGCTTGCCGCTGCCGCTCGGCGTCAACGTCATCCGCCGCGACCTCGGCGACGATGCGATGCAGGCCGTGTCGGGGATCCTGCGCGAGTCGATCGACGCCGCGCTCGAGCATCGCGAAGAAGCGCTCGAGTACGCACTCGGCTTCGGCCGCGGGCTCGACGAGGTGCGAGGCGACCGCTTCATCGACATGTACGTGAACGAGATGACGCGCGACTACGGCGAAGAGGGCAGACAGGCCGTGCGTGAGCTCCTCGCTCGCTCGGGGCATGCGGTCCAGGTTTCATTCGTCGAGTGAGTCGCGCAGTCATCCTCTCCGGCGTTCGCACGCCGATCGGCCGCTACGGCGGCGTGCTCGCAGGCGAGCGTCCCGACGATCTCGCCGCGCTCGTCATTGGCGAGGCGGTCGCGCGCGCGGGGGTGCCCGCGGAGCAAATCGAGGACGTCTACTTCGGCGCCGCGAACCAGGCGGGTGAGGACAACCGCAACGTCGCGCGCATGGCTGCGCTCCTCGCCGGGCTGCCGGAGTCGGTCGCGGGCGTCACGGTGAACCGGTTGTGCGCGTCAGGGCTCACCGCGGTCACTGCGGCATGCCATGCCGTGATCGCAGGTGACGGCGATCTCTTCGTCGCGGGTGGCGCGGAGTCGATGAGCCGCGCGCCGTTTGTCACCGCGAAGCCCGACAAGGCGTTCCCGCGCGGCGCGCGGACGATGTACGACACGATGCTCGGCTGGCGCTTCACGAACCCGAAGCTCGAGGCGATGTTCCCGCCCGAGTCGATGGGCGAGACCGGCGAGAACGTCGCCGAGCGCTGGCAGGTCTCGCGCGAGGATCAGGACGCGTTCGCGCTCGCGTCACATCAGCGGTGGACCGCCGCCAACGATGCCGGCCGCTTCCACGACCAGATCGTTCCGGTCGGCGACGTCACGCGTGACGAGCACCCGCGTCCCGATACGACGCTCGAGAAGCTCGCCGCGCTGAAGCCGGCGTTCCGGGAGGGCGGCACCGTCACAGCGGGCAACTCGTCCGGCATCAACGACGGCGCCGCGGCACTCGTCATCGCGTCGGAAGAGAAGGCGCGCGAGCTCGGCGTCGAGCCGCTCGGCGCGTTCGTCGCCAGCGCGGTCGCGGGCGTCGATCCTCGAGTGATGGGCATCGGCCCGATTCCCGCAGTGCGCAAGCTGCTCGCGCGCACTGGCGTCGACGTCGAACAGATCGACCTCGTGGAGCTGAACGAGGCGTTCGCGTCGCAGAGCCTCACGGTCGTGCGCGAGCTCGGGCTCGACCACGAGAAGGTGAACGTGAACGGCGGCGCGATCGCGATCGGGCATCCGCTCGGCATGAGCGGCGCGCGCCTCGTCGTCTCGCTGCTGCACGAGCTCAAACGGCGCGGCGGGCACTACGGCCTCGCGACGCTCTGCGTCGGCGTCGGCCAGGGCCAAGCGGCTCTGTTCGAACGCTAAGAGCTAGCCGACGGGCGGACGGATGTAGATGACGCGCTCTTGTTTGATCGGCACGAACGGCGCGCCGATCTGCATGATCACGCCCTCGATGTAGCTGAGGATCTTGATGCCGCCGTCCACGCACGGCACGATGATGCTGACCTCGTCCTCGGCCCGCGCGTCGAGGCCGTGCTCCTGCAGGAGCGCAAGCAGCTTGTCCCGGTCGGGAATCCGTGCCGCGGCGACCTGGATCGAGCGTGCCATCTTGGATCCGAAGTCTCCTTCCCGCGGAGGACGGCGTCAAACGGTACGTTGCCGTCGATGGCAGCCACAGCCCAGAGCGAGGTCGGTCTCTTCATCAACGGCGAGAGCGCCGAGGCGGCCTCCGGCGAGACCTGCGAGATCCTCGAGCCGGCGACCGGCGAGCCGCTCGCCCGTGCCGCGATGGCCGGCGAGGCGGACGTCGATCGCGCCGTGGAAGCGGCCCGCGCTGCACTCAACGGGCCGTGGGGACGCACCCCGGGCACCGAGCGCTCGCGCCTCATGCACGCGCTGGCCGACGCGATCGTCGAGAACCGCAAGGAGCTTGCCGAGACCGAGTCGCGCAACGTCGGCAAGGCGATCTCCTCGGTCAAGGCCGAGGTCGCGGGCGCGGTGGAGAACTTCCGCTTCTTCGGATCCGTAGCGGGCTCGATCGCAGGCCGCTCGAATCCGATCGGCGGATCGCTGCTGACGTATTCACTGAAGGAGCCCGTCGGCGTCTGCGCGCAGATCGTGCCGTGGAACTACCCGCTCCTCATGGCGGCGTGGAAGCTGTCGCCTGCGCTCGCCGCCGGCTGCACCGTCGTCCTGAAGCCCGATCCGCAGACGCCGCTCTCCGTGCTGCGCATCGCCGAGCTCGCGAACGAGGTCGGCTTCCCGCCCGGTGCGATCAACATCGTCCCCGGCGACGGGCCGACGACGGGCGCGTATCTCGTCAAGCATCCCGGCATCGACAAGGTCGCGTTCACGGGCTCGACGAAGACTGGCGGCGAGATCATGCGGCTCTGTTCGGACCCGATCAAGCGCGTGACGCTCGAGCTCGGCGGCAAGAGCCCGAACCTCATCTTCGCCGACGCCGATCTCGACGATGCGATCCCGAGCTCGGTGTGGTCGATCTACTACGCCGCAGGCCAGAGCTGCGAGGCGCGCTCGCGCGTGCTCGTCGAGGCGGCGATCTACGACGACGTCGTCTCCCGCTTCGCCGAGTACGCGAAGAAGGTGAAGGTCGGTGATCCGCTCGATCCGGAGACGCAGGTCGGCTCGCTGATCTCGACCGGCCATCGCGATCGCGTGCACTCGTTCGTCGAGCGTGGCATCGAGGAGGGGGCCGAGGTCGTCGCGGGCGGCGCGCCCGGCAACGGCAGGGGTGCGTTCTACCAGCCCACCGTGCTCGCGAAGGTCGACAACGGGATGGTCGTCGCGCAGGAGGAGATCTTCGGGCCGGTCGTCACCGCGATTGCGTTCGAGGACGAGAAGGACGCGATCCGCATCGCGAACGACGTGCGCTACGGACTGTTCGCCACGGTATGGACGGGCGATCCGGCGCGCGGCCATCGTGTTGCGCGCGCGATCAAATCCGGGATGGTCGGGATCAACACGCCGTACACGGCGTTCCCCGGCATTCCGTTCGGGGGCTACAAGCAGTCCGGCTTCGGACGCGAGCTCTCGATCGACACGCTCGAGCTCTATCTCGAGACGAAGGGCGTGCTCTTCTCGACGGGCTCGAAGCCGTACAACCCGTTTTCGCTGTAGTGCCGCGCGCGCTGCGGCCGACGTTCGGTGGCGCGTACGGCGTGCCTGACGACGAGGACGGGATGCTGCCGTGGAGCTGGGCGGCGGAGCGGCTTGCGAAGGCGCACAACTACTGGGTGTCGACCGCCGGGCCACATGCGTCGCCGGTCTGGGCGCTCTGGCGGGACGGCGCACTCGTCTTCAGTTGCAGCCCGAAGTCGCGCAAGGGGCGTGCCATCGCGCGTGATCCGCGTGTGGTCGTTCATCTCGAGAGCGGCGCCGAAGTCGTGATCGTCGAAGGGAAGGCGGAGCCGACGAAGGCCGACACGTCGCTGCTCGACGAGTACGAGCGGAAGTACAACTGGCGCGCAGATCCGAACGAGGGCTGGTTTCGCGTTGCGCCGAAGCGCGTGCTCGCGTGGTCCGAGGAGGGCTACCCGAAGAACGCAACGCGCTTCGACTTCTAGTCGTTGCGGACGTAGACCTCGAGCAAGTTGCCCGACGGATCGGCGAAGAAGATCGCGTAGTAGTCGGGCCCGTACGGCATCTGCTTCGGCGTCGCTTCGACGAGTTCGGCGATGCGATCGACTACGGCGTGCGATGCGACCGCGAATGCGATCCGGTTCTCGTTCACGACGTGCTCCGCACTCTCGGTGATCGCGAAGTACGAGTCGGGCGCGGCTGCCCAGACCTTCCACGCATCGCCGTGGAAGCGCTCGGTGTATCCCAGCGCTGGGAGAAGCAGCTCGTAGAACTCCTGCGCGACGGCAAGGTCGTTGACGCGGAGATCTATGTGGTTCATTTGCGCAACGACAGCGCCGCGCCGGCCGCGAGCAGCACGATCCCGAGCACGCGGGTCGGGTGCAGGCCGATGCGCTGGGTGCCGAGCAGTCCCCAGCGGTCGATCGCCGCGCCCATGACGAGCTGGAACGCGATGATGACGCCGATCGTCGCGGTGACGCCGATGCGCGGCCCCGCGTACGTGACCGTGAACACAATGAGCAGGCTGAGCGCGCCGCCGGTGAGCATCCACCACGGCTGGTGTACGGCGCGCTCGTAGCCGGCGATGCTGTGACGGACGACGAGCACGAGCGCGAGCGCGAGGACGGCGGTGAGCAGGGTCGAGAATCCAAGTGCCTCCCAGATCCCGACCCGCTCACCGAGCCGCGACATCACGGCGACCTGCAGCGATCCGGCGAGGCCGGAGGCGATCGCCAGCGCGGTCGCGAGCGTGCTTCCCGACACTGTTACGCGGCGCTCGGGTCGCCCTGCCACAGATGGAACGCGTTGCCCTCGCTGTCCTCGCACGCCGAGAACCAGCCGTGCGTCGGGACAGGCGTCTTGTCGCCCGCCTCGCCGCCGAGCTCGCGGACTTTCGCCATCGCGGCGTCGATGTCGGGCGTGTCGAAGTAGAAGTTCGGGTGCCCGCGGTCGTCCGACGGCATCACGGCGACACCGGAGGTGTCACCCGTGCGCGCCATGCGGTAGTCGTAGCCCTCCATCATCGGGCCGCCGAACTCCCAGCCGAACAGCCCTCCCCAGAATGCAACCGAACGGTCGACATTGGCCGCCGGGAACTCGATGTGAACGATCTCTCCGGCCATGCTGGTTAGTCTCCTCTCCAATCGACGAAAGGACGCGAATGTATCGCGTGATCGTGTTGTACGAGCAGGAGCCCGACGCCGACTCGTATGCGGAGCACGTCGTGGTGTGTGAAGCGGTGCCGAGCGGCGTCTTCCGTCACGGCAAGATCTTCGGCGGCCCGATGGGCGACCCGGCGCACAAGTACTACGCCGAGTGGGAGTTCGCGGACAAGGACGCCTTCAAGGCGGCGACGCACAGCGAGGAGTTCATGGCCACGGGAAAGGACGCGTACAAGCGCGGCCTTCCGCAGCCGAGCGTCATGTTCGCCGACGT
Source organism: Gaiellaceae bacterium (assembly GCA_035703805.1). Classification (GTDB taxonomy): domain Bacteria; phylum Actinomycetota; class Thermoleophilia; order Gaiellales; family Gaiellaceae; genus Palsa-739. Next base: position 17,552 of record DASSXM010000020.1, read on the forward strand.
GTCCTGAAGCGCTCGAGCCGCTCGAGGACGTCGGGCCCCGTCATGTCGAGGAACTCGAGCGCAAGCGACGTGTCGAATGCGGGACCTGCGGCGCGCAGCCAGTTGTTGAGGGCGATCTTCGTGTGCGAGATGGCGGTCTGCGATCCGTTCGCGAGCCGTCTCGCGATGTCGAGCGCGCGCTCCTCGAGCTCGTCGGACGGTACGCAGAGCGAGACGAGGCCGATCCGCTCCGCCTCCGTTCCGTCGACCGGCTCGCACAACAGCAGGTGGTACTTCGCCTTCGCCATTCCACAGAGGAGCGGCCAGACGAGCACTGCGTGATCGCCGGCGGCCACGCCGAGGTTCGTGTGCCCGTCGACGATCTTTGCCGAAGGCGCCGCGATGCTGACGTCGGCCAGGAGTGCCACAGCGAGGCCGGCGCCGACGCACGGCCCGTCGATCGCCGACACGATCGGCTTCGAGCAGTTGACGATGTTGTAGACGAGGTCGCGCGCCTCCTCGAACACGCGCATGCGCGTCTCCGAGTCCCTCGCGATGGACTCGACGAGGTCGAGATCGCCGCCGGAGCTGAACGTCCCGTCCGCACCGCGCACGAGGACGACGCGCGTGTCCGGGTCGCGGTCGATGACGGGCCAAACGGCTGCGAGTTGCCCGTGCGCCTCGTCGCCGATCGAGTTCAGCGTGGCGGGGTTCCTGAAGGTGATGCGCAGGATCCACTCCTCCGGCCGGTCGATCTCGAGGCTCGTAAACTCGTCGTACACGTGGCGGAGCCTAACGTCCTCGTCGAGCGTGACGGCCGCGTCGGCATCGTGCTCATGAATCGCCCGAAGGCGCTGAACGCGCTCTCCGGTGAGCTGATGTCGGCCGTCGTGGAGTCGCTCGAGACGTTTGACGCGGACGCGGAGATCCGCGCAGTTGTCCTCGGCGGCGGCGAGCGCGCGTTCGCAGCCGGCGCCGACATCGCCGAGCTTGCCTCGGGGACGGCGCTTTCGCTTTCCGAGAACGGCCGGCTCGATCTGTGGGACCGGATCAAGAGCGTCCGAACGCCGATCGTCGCGGCCGTGTCGGGGTTCTGCCTCGGCGGCGGCTGCGAGCTCGCGATGCTCTGCGACCTGATCGTCGCCTCCGAATCGGCGAAGTTCGGCCAACCGGAGATCAACCTCGGCGTGCTCCCCGGAGCAGGCGGCACCCAGCGGCTCACGCGTGCCGTCGGCAAGGCGATTGCGATGGACATGATCCTCACCGGGCGCATGCTTTCCGCGCGCGAGGCGCTCGACTTCGGGCTCGTCGCGCGCGTTGTCGCGAAGGAGGCGTGGCTCGACGAGGCGAAGCGCGTCGCAGCCGACATTGCGGCGAAAGGGCCGGTCGCCGTGCGGCTCGCGAAGGAGGCGGTCGACAAGGCGTTCGAGGCTCCGCTCGCCGTCGGCGTCGAGTTCGAGCGTCGCGCGTTCTATCTCGCGCGCACATCGGAGGACGCAACCGAAGGATTAAATGCGTTCCTCGAAAAGCGAAAGCCGGACTTCAAAGGGAGATAGATGGCCGAGGTCGAGGTCACACGAGAGGGCGCGGTGCAGACGATCACGCTGAACCGGCCCGACGTGCTGAACGCGTTCAACCGCGCGTTGCACGCGGGGCTGCGTGACGCGCTGAAGGAGGCGCGCGACGACGAAGTGCGCGCGGTCGTCATCACCGGCGCCGGCCGCGGCTTCTCCGCCGGCCAGGATCTTTCCGAGTTCCAGGCGATGCCGGACATCCGCGACAGCCTCGAGCAGACCTATCACCCGAACATCCGCGCGATCCGTGCGCTCGAGAAGCCCGTCATCGCCGCGGTGAACGGCGCGTGCGCGGGCGCCGGGCTGTCGCTCGCGTGTGCGTGCGACATCCGCATCGCGGCGGACAGCGCGGCGTTCGTTCCCGGCTTCATCGGGATCGGGCTCGTGCCCGACTCCGGCGGCACGTTCTTCATCCACCGGCTGCTCGGGGCGCCACGCGCGTTCGAGTGGATGACGTCGAACCGGCGCCTCACGGCTGCGGAGGCGCACGCCTGGGGTCTCGTCTCCGAGGTGGTCGAGGCAGACTCGCTGCCGGCACGCGCGGCCGAGCTCGCGGCGACGTATGCGGCGATGCCGACGCGCGCGGTCGGGATGACGAAGCGGCTGTTCGACAGCGCCGACACGGCGACGCTCGAGGAGCAGCTCGCGCTCGAGGCTCAGCTGCAGGCGGCGGCGACGCAGACGGACGACTTTCGTGAAGGCGTTACCGCGTTCGGCGAGAAGCGCCCACCGAACTTCACCGGCCGCTAGATCGTTCCGCAGACGTGGAAGCCGAGCGCATTCGCGTTGCGGCTGCTCTGCAGCGCCGACACCTGGAGCTTCGCTGTGGCCGCGGTGACGCCGGGGAAGTCGCGCCGCAGCGCCGCTTCACCGAGATCGCGGACGGCGGCGGCGATGCGCTGGTCGGCCGCAAGCCATAGCTTCGCGGCAGCCTGGTCCGCGGTCGGCGGCTTCAGCTTCTCGAGCTGCTGCAGCGCGGCTTCGTAGAGCGGGAGGTTGTGGTCGGCGTATGCGGCAACTGCGGCGTATGTCTGTGGGTTCGGCAACGGCGTCGCGCCCGACCGGTAGGCGGTGCAGATCGCATCCGCCTTCTTCACGTAGTCGGCATGCGAGAGCTGCCCGCCGCCGCAGCCGGCGAGCACGACCACGCCGATCGCGAGGCTCAGCCCCGCAGCAGCGCGAGCACTTCGCCGTCGTCCGGGAACCGACCCACCTGCTGCTTCGAGAAGACGAGGGTCCCGTCCGCGACGACGTCGTACTGGCTCTTCGCGCCCTCGCGGGCGGTGGCGTCGAATCCCTGTGAGTTGAGCTCGACCGCGAGACTCGCGGCCCGTTTGTCGTAGCCGCTTCAGACGGGGCAATAGAAGATTTCGACGCTCATGGTCTTGAGCCTACCGCGGGGAGGGGATAACGTCGCTCCCGTGGAGCCGCATCCGATCCGCCTCGTCGTCACCGACGACCTCCAGCGGACGCGCATCACCGTCTTCTTTCGGCTGCTCCTCGCGATCCCGCACTTCATCTGGCTCGCGCTCTGGGGTATCGCTGCGGTGTTCGCGGTCATCTTCGCGTGGTTCGCCGCACTGTTCACGAAGCGCGTCCCACTTGGCCTGCACGACTTCCTCGCGCGGTATACGCGGTACGTCGTGCACGTTTTCTCCTATGCGACGCTCGCGGCCGATCCGTTTCCGCCCTTCGGCGGGCGCGAGGGGACGTATCCCGTCGACGTGGTCATCGCGCCACCAGTGGAGCAAAGCCGCGTGAAGGTTTTCTTCCGGATCATCCTCGCGATCCCGGCGCTGATCCTCTCGAACGTCATGAATTCACTCATCGAGTACGTGGCCATCTTCGGCTGGTTCGTGTGCCTCTTCCTCGGGCGGATGCCGGAAGGCATGCGCAATCTCCTCGTCTTCGCGATCCGCTTCGACACGCAGGTGCGCGCCTATTGCTCGCTGCTGACCGAGCGCTACCCGAACGTCAACATCGGGCTCGCGGAGTAGCTAGATCTCGATCCCGTCGCCGACGGTGATCGTGCCGTCGGTGAGGATGTCGGCGTTCAGGCCGGCGCGATGCACCATGTCCTTGATGATCCCGGGACGCGTCATCGACTGCAGGTGCTCGCACGGTTCGCACAGCTCGACGCCGTAGCACTCGACTTTGCCGACCGTGAAGTGCTTGCCGACGAGGTCGTTGAGACGGACCCCGCGCACCGTGAGCTGGCGTCGTGTCTCTCCTTCAGCGAGGCCGGCCCGTTCGACTTCCTCGGCCTCGACAAGCGTCAGCGCCTGACCCGGCTTCGCGCCGTTCGCCTTGAAGTGGCGGTCGCCTTCGAGTCCCTTGCCCGCGACGGCCTGTGCCGAGTCGACCGGCGACAGAGCACCCGCCTTGTCCGGACCGAGATGGATCGCTTCTACTTTCATCGGTGAATCTCTATCAGAGCGGTCAGATCGTCTTGAACTGCTCGAACGGCTGCCGGCAGCTCTCGCAGTAGCGGAGCGAGCGGCACGGGGTCGGGCCGAAGAGGTTTTCGAGCTTCGTCTGCGTCGAGCCGCAGTACGGGCAGCGGTGCACCTGGGACTGCAGCTGCACGAGCCGCGGCGCCGGTGGCGCGAAGCCCGCGGCGCGGAGCTTCTCGCGGCCGGCGGCGGTGATCTTGTCCGTCGACCACGAGTCGTCGTTCACGACCTCGACGTCGGCTTCGGCCCCGAGCTCGGCGACCTTCTCCTTCATCGCGCGCTTCATCACCTCGAGCGCGGGACAGCCGAGGAACGTCGGTGTGAACTCCACGTGGACGCGTCCGTTCGAGACATCGACTGAGCGGATGACGCCGAGGTCGACGAGCGAGATGACGGGGATCTCCGGATCGGCGATCTGCTCGAACGCTTCCCAGACGGCGGCTTCGCTCACCATTGCGTGCCAGCCGGCGCGGAGCGCCGCACCATCGTCATCTCCTCCCACAGCTCCGGCAGCTCGTCCGTGTGCGTGCCGCGCTCGATGGCATCGACGACCGGAAGGCCGACGCGCGCGGACAGCGCATCGCGTTGATCGGTCGGCAGCACGCCGAGCGCGTACGGCCACAGCTCTTCGACCGCTGCGACGAAGCGCGGCTCGTGGCGTAGCCGCTCGTGCCACATCTCCGCGTGCATGCGGTGGTACGCCTCCTCGCGGTTGATCTTCGCCGCGAGCGGAAGCGCGTCCATCAGCGACGTGATGCGGATCTCGTCCGCGGTCTCGTACAACCAGCGGCGCGCGATCGCGTGCGCCCAGTCGAGTAGGCGCAGCTCGACGAGCGGCGCGCACCTGTACTCGTCGAGTGAGCGGTCGAACGCGAGCGCGTCGGCGTCTTCGGCGAGCAGCTCGTACACCGCGCGAGCGTGACCGATTTCGTTCTGCGCGATCGACGAGAACGCGACGTCCTCCTCGAGCAGCGGCGCTATACCGGTCCACTCGGACTCGCGCCAGCCGATGACGAGCTCGTCGTCAGCCAGCCCCAGGAGCACTTGCTCGTTCACGCGCCTCCTTCAATCTCGCCTTGATCGAGTACCCATCGACGCGGCGGTACTTCAGGTCGAACTCGTCCGCCCAGCCCTCCACCGCGTGAATCGCGTCGCGCGGCACGAGCCACAGCGCGACGGACTCGCCGCGCCGGCCGTACTGCTCGCGGCTCCACGCCTCCGCGAACTCGATGTCGGGCGCCACGACCGAGCCCGCATGCTCGAACGGTTGGCCGCGACGCTCTTGACGAAAGATCTCGTAGATCACGCGGCAAGGACGAGGTCGCGCACCCACTGTTCCTGCTCGAGGAAGCGGCGGCGGAACGCGAGCCGCTCCTCCGTCTTCGGGCCGTGACCGGTGACGACGTGCTTCAGCTCGTCCCAGTCCGGCTCCGAGTACTCCCACACGCCGTCGTCGCGCCGGCGCAGGTTCGGATCGGGAACGGTGAGCCCGAGCTCCCAGATCTGCGGGACGTAGCCCTCGAGGAACTGCTGGCGCGCCTCCTCGTTCCCCTGCGACTTGATCCGCCAGATGTACATCGGGTCCTCGTCGCGCGGGATCGGGTTGCCGTGGAACTGCATGAGCGGCCCCCACCACCGGTTCACCGCTTCCTGGACGAGCTCGAACTGCTCAGGCGTGCCGGTGATCATCGCGAGGATGACGTCGCGGCCGTGCAGGATGTGGAACGACTCCTCCCAGCAGATCTTCTTCATGATCCGCGCGTACGGCGCGTACGAGCACTTGAGCAGCGCCTTCTGGCTGATGATCGCGGCCGCGTCGACGAGCCACGCGATCGCGCCGACGTCTCCCCACGTCTTCGTCGCGTAATGGAAGACGTTGTGGAACTTCGCCTTGCCGGAGACGAGGTCGGCGAGACACTGCTCGCGCGGCTTCCCGAGGTCCTCGACGACGCGATAGATGAGCTGCGCGTGGCCGACCTCGTCCTGCACCTTCGCCGTCAGCGCGAGCTTGCGCTGGAGCGTCGGGGCGCGGAGGATCCACTCCCGCTCGGGCAGGACGCCCATGAGCTCGGAGTTGCCGTGCATCTCGATGAACTTGACGAGCTTCGCCCGGTAGTCGGCGGGCATCCAGTCGCCGGTCTCGACCTGCCCGCCGGACTGGACGTACTCGAGAAAGGCCTGCTCATCGTGGGGTATCTCTACTGCAGCCATGGCTCCTTCGGGACCGAACGATCGTTAGGCTAATCCTATCTCCGGTCGGCGAACAGAGCTAACCCGCGCCGCCGCACGGCTCTTCGCCGAGAAGGGCTACCACGGCACCTCGATCGGCGACCTCGCCGAGGCGCTCGGAATGCAGAAGGGCTCGGTCTACTCGCATATCGAGTCGAAGGCCGACCTCCTCTGGGAGGTCGCGCGCGAGGGCGCCGAGGCATTCCACACCGCGCTCGACTCGGTACCCGACGAGGGGCCGGTCGTCGACCGGATCCGCGCGGCGTTGCGCGCACACCTGCGCGTCGTCGCCGAGCAGCTCGACATCGCCACCGTCTTCATCCGTGAGTGGCGCTACCTCGAGGGTGAACGGCGAGCGCAGTTCGTCGCAGAACGGCGTCGATACGAGGAGCGCTTCCGCGCGCTCTTCCGCGAGGGCCGCGAGCTCGGCGAGTTGCGCACCGATCTCGATGACGGCACGGCGGCACTTGTCGCGCTCTCGTCGGCGAACTGGGCGTACACGTGGCTGCGGCTCGGCGCGGAGACGGACGAGCTCGCGGACCGCTTCACGGCACTGCTGCTCGACGGCATGCGGGGTTACGCGAGCCGCTGAGGTCCACAATGGGGACGTGCAGGCAGTCCTCGTCGTCAACCCGTTCGCAAGCCGCGTCACGCAGGCGAAGCTTGCTGCTGTCCAGGACGAGCTCGCGCGCGTCTCGGACCTCAGCGTCCTCCTGACCGAGCGGCGCGGCCATGCAGTGGAGCTCGTCGCCGAGGCCTCGCGCGCGAGCGACGTCGTACTCGTGTACTCGGGCGACGGCGGATTCAACGAGGCGCTCAATGGGCTCGACGCGGACATTCCGATCGGTTTCCTGCCGGGCGGCGGGACGAGCGTGCTTTCGCGCGCGCTCGGACTGCCTGCAGATCCCATCGACGCCGCGCGCCGGCTCGTCGATGCCATCGAGCAGTCGCGCACGCGCCGCATCACGCTCGGACGCGTGAACGGCCGCCGCTTCGCGTTCAGCGCCGGGATCGGGCTCGACGCCGAGGCGGTGCGCCGCGTCGACGCGCTCGGACGCGCGGAGGACGGAAGGCGCCCCGGCGATCTCGCGTTCGCGCTGGCAGTGCTCCGCTCGCTCGCGTCGTATCGCGGCCACATGGAGCCGCAGCTCGAGGTGAAGGGTTTCGGTCGCGCCGCCTTCGCGCTCGTCGCCAACGGAAGCCCGTACACGTATGCGAAGCGCGTGCCGCTGCCGATCGCGCCGGAGGCACAGTTCGAGCTCGGCCTCGACCTCGTCGCACCGGTGCGCGTGCGGCGGCGCACGCTCGTGCCGACGGCGCTCTCGATTCTTCTCGGGCACGCGCGCAACAAGGGCAAGACGCTTTACGGCCACGACCTCGACCGGCTGGAGATCGTCTGCGACCGGCCGATGGCGCTCCATGCCGACGGGGAGGATCTCGGCGACGTCACCGAGGCGACGTTCGAGGCGGAGCGCGGCGCCGTCTCGGTGCTCGCTTAGTCCAGTTTGGACTAATCCAACGTGGAGTAGTACGCTGTACGAGTGCAGAAGACCGAGGTCCAGCGGCTGACGACGACCGAAGCCGCGCTGCTCGCCTTGCTCGCCATCGAGGGTGAGCGCTCCGCGTACGACTTGCAAAAGCTCGTCGCGAATGCAATCGGCCACGTGTGGACGCCGGCAAAGAGTGGCCTGTACGCCGCGCTTCCGCGACTCGTCGCTGTCGGCCTTGCCGATCGCCGGCGGCGTCTCTATCGAATCACGCGCGAGGGCCGGCAATCGCTCGATGCCTGGCTCGAGACCGTCGAGCCTGGCGCGCGCGAGACGTTCTTTCTCAAGCTCTTCGTCGGCGGGCTGACGACTCCCGAGGTTCTGCTCGAGCACGTGGAGCAGTTCGTCGCAGACACCGAAGCTCGGCTCGACCAGTACCGGGAGATCGAGCGGACGAACACAAACCGCAGTCACGACTGGTTCCACCGCCACCTGCTCCGCTATGCGCTCGAGCGCGCGGAGCAGGAGCTCGCGTGGGCGGACGGCGTCGCCCGCGCGCTTCGCCGCGGCCCGCGATGATCGCCGACTGGCACGGGACGTATGCGCTGCCCGCGAGCGCGGCGCCGGTCGCGATCGTCGTCCACGCGAACGCGGTGTCGCTCGGACCGGGCCACGCCGGCGCCCAGAAGGTCGGCATCACATTGCACGGCACGCACATTCGCTTCAGCCTCCCGGGCTTCCCGCAGAACGTCGTGTTCGACGGGCGGGTGAGCGCCTCGCAGATCGCCGGCACCGTGCGACAGGGCTCGCTCCGCGGACGGTTCTCGCTGCGGCGCGGCCGCGACAAGATCGTGGAGCTGCTCGGCGCGTATCGCAGCACCGGTGGCGCGGAGGCGGCGATCGTGCATCCGCTCGGCGTGCCGCCGATCCTCGTCGAGTTTCCCTCCGGCGCGACACACGGGATCGGCAGCACGCTGACCGTCGGCGACCGGCTCGGCGACACGAGCGGCAACGGCGCGATCGTCCCCGACGCGACCGGCTTCACGTGGCACGGCGCGCACTACGCACGCGTCGCGGTGAAACCGCGCGAGGTCCGCGTTGGCGTGATTGCCGCGACGCTCACGCTTCCGCCTGGGAGCGGGCCGTTCGCCGCCGTCGCGATGGCGCACGGCTCGGGGCCGAGCACGCGCGACGAGTTCGACGTCTTCACCGCGTACTTCGCGTTGCATGGCGTCGCCGTGCTCGCTGATGACAAGCGCGGCGTCGGCGAATCCGGCGGCCGGTATCCCGGTGAGGTTGCGAGCACGTCGACGCTCGACGTGCTCGCGCGTGACGCGCAGGCAGAAGCGCGCTTCCTCGCATCGCTTCCGCGGGTTGATCCCAAGCGCGTCGGCTTGTGGGGAGACAGCCAAGGCGGTTGGATCGTTCCGCTTGCTGCGTCACGCGAGACCGCCGTGCACTGGGCGATCCTCAACAGCGGCCCTGCGGTTACCGCCGGCGAGAGCGACGAGTGGGGCAGCCTCGCCGGGGAGTCGCAGTCGCCGCCGAGCGGCACGCGCGAGTCGATGCTCGCACAGGTGCGCCGCGACGGTCCCTCAGGGTTCGATCCCGAACCCGCCCTGCGCGCGCTCGCCATTCCCGTCCTCTGGATGTACGGCTCCGACGACCGCAACGTGCCGACGGAGCTCTGCGTCGAACGCCTGAACGCGCTGAAGAGCGGGCACGACTACAGCTGGAACGTGCTCCCGACGACGCATACGCCTCTCGTTCTGCCGACGGGCCTCTTGTCGAGCCTTCCGCAGTCGCCCGGCTTCGATCCGCGGTTCTTTCCCGACGTGCTCGGCTGGCTTCGCAGCCACCACATCACCGGCTAGTACGATCCGCATCCGGATGGCCAAGGTCGCGCCGGACGAGCACGAGCTGCGCCGCGTCATCGACGAGGACCGGGAAGTGGACGGTCTCGGCGAGCAGGAACTGCTCGATCTCTATCGCTCGATGGTGCTGCTGCGGACGTATGACGAGCGCTCGCTCGTCTACCACCGCCAGGGACGCATCGGCACGTACGCGATCTTCTGGAACCACGAGGCGATGCAGGCCGGCTCGGTGCACGCGCTCGAGGACGGCGACTGGATCTTCCCGAGCTACCGCGAGTCTGCGATCGGCCTGCTGCGCGGCATGCCGCCCGCAACGGTGCTGCACTGGTGGCGCGGGCATCCGGCGGGCTGGTGGAACCCGGCCGACTACAACGTCGCGTCGATCTGCGTGCCGATCGCGACGCACGTTCCGCACGCGGCGGGGCTCGCGTGGGGAAAGAAGCTGAAGGGTGAGCGCGCGTGCGCGCTCGCGTATTTCGGTGACGGCGCGACGAGCGAGGGCGCGTTCCACGAGGGCGCGAACTTCGCCGCGGTGATGGGCGCGCCGCTCATCCTCTTCTGCAACAACAACCAGTGGGCGATCTCGACGCCGCTCTCCAAGCAGACGCACGCGGAAGCGCTCTCCGACAAGGCGGTCGGCTACGGCATGCCCGGCGTGCGCGTCGACGGCGGCGACGTTCTCGCCGTATACGAGGCGACGCGCGAGGCCGTAGAGCTCGCGCGTGGGGGCGGCGGCCCGACGTTCATCGAGGCGGTGACGTATCGCGCCGCGCCGCACGCGACCGCGGACGATCCCAGCGCCTACATCGATCTCGAACGCGTCGAGGAGGAGCGTAAGAACGAATGCCTCGGGCGGTACGAGCGGTACCTGCGCAAGCTCGGCGTGCTCGCCGACGATCTCGAGGCGGAGATCAAGGCGGAGGCGGCGGAAGCGATGCGCAAGGGCATCGCAGATGCCGAGGCCGAGCCCGACGCTGGTCCGGCTCTGTTGTTCGACCATGCGTACATCGATCCACCGCCGGGGATGCGCGATGGCTGAGCTCCTCCTGGTCGAGGCGGTCAACGACGCGCTCCACACGGAGCTCGCCCGCGACGACTCTGTCATGGTCATGGGCGAGGACGTCGGCCGCGCCGGCGGCGTCTTCCGCGCGACCGCGGGGTTGCAGGAGCGCTTCGGCGAGAACCGCTGCGTCGACACGCCGCTCGCGGAGGCGGGCATCCTCGGCACTGCGATCGGCTTGTGCATGGCCGGTTGGCGCCCGGTGTGCGAGATGCAGTACGACGCGTTCTCGTATCCGTGCCTCGACCAGCTCATCACGCACGTCGGCCGCTATCACTGGCGCACAGGCGGTGCGATGGAGTTCCCGATCGTCGTGCGCATGCCGTATGGCGGCGGCGTGCGCGCGCCGGAGCTGCACGACGACTCGCCCGAGACGTACTACGTGCACACGCCGGGCATCAAGGTCGCGATTCCGTCGACGCCCGCCGACGCAAAGGGATTGCTCGCCGCGGCGATCCGCGATCCCGATCCCGTCGTCGTGCTCGAGCCGAAGCTCATCTACCGCAGCGCGCGCGGCGAGGTTCCCGACGGCGACTACGTCGTGCCGCTCGGCAAGGCGCGCATCGCCCGCGCAGGCACGGACGTGACGCTCGTCGCGTACGGTGCGATGGTGCCGCTGTGCAAGCGCGCGGCCGGCGAGCTCGAAGACGTGTCGGTGGAGGTGCTCGACATCCGGTCGCTCAAGCCGCTCGACGAGGACGCGCTGCTCGCGTCCGCGGCGAAGACGGGACGCGTCGTCATCGTGCAAGAGGCGCCGCGCGTCGCGGGCTTCGGCGCCGAGATCGCCGCGATCCTCGCCGAGAAGGCGATGCTCGACCTGCGCGGCCCCGTGCTGCGCGTCACCGGCTACGACGTGCCGTACCCGTACTGGAAGATCGAGGACGAGTACATGCCGTCGGTCGAGCGCATTGTCGCTGCGGTGCGTCGGTTGCTCGAGTTTTGATTCACGAGCTCCCGCTCGAGCGGCGGACGCTGCGCGGCACGTTCTCGCGCGAGTTCCCGCCGGTGCTGACGGTCGATCCAGGCGACTCCGTGCGCTTCCAGTCCTTGAACGCGCGCTGGCACTGGGAGCACGGCGAGGATTTCGTCGAGGACATCGGCCCCGGCCACGCGCTCAACGGGCCGGTCGAGGTGCGCGGCGCGGTGGCAGGCCAGACGCTCGTCGTGCAGATCGACGAGGTGACGCCCCGGGGGTGGGGCGTGACATTCGGAGCGGGTCAGGCGTTCCTCTGGTCGCTCGACGGCGACCGCTGGACGAGCGAGCGCGGTCCTTCCGTACAGGCCGCGCCGTTTCTCGGCGTGATCGGCATGCCTCCGCCCGAGCCTGGGCAGCACTCGACTGCGCCACCGCGCCGCTTTGGAGGAAACATCGACTGCAAGCTCCTCGTCGCCGGCACGACGCTCTTCCTGCCGATCGGCGTCGACGGCGCGCTCCTCTCCGCCGGCGACGGTCACGGCGCGCAGGGTGACGGCGAGGTGTCGGGCACCGCGATCGAGTGTCCGCTCGAGCACGCGCAGCTCACGCTCGACGTGCGCGACGATCTCGAGCTGCGCATGCCGATCGCGCGCACGCGCGACGCCTGGCTCACGTTCGGCTTTCACGAGCACCTCGACGTCGCTGAAGAGCTCGCGATGGAGACGATGCTCGACCTGATGGAGCGCGAGCACGGCGTCGACCGCGCGTATGCGCTCGCGCTCGCGAGCGTTGCCGTCGACTTGCACGTCACGCAGGTCGTGAACGGCGCGAAGGGCGTGCACGCGGAGCTCCGCGATGACGCCATAGAGTTCTGACCGTGGCGTACGAGTTCAAGCTTCCGGATCTCGGCGAGGGCCTGACCGAGGGCGAGATCGCGCGCTGGCTCGTCACGGAGGGACAGGAGATCGCCGAGGACGATCCGCTCGTCGAGATCTCGACCGACAAGACGACGGTCGAGATCCCGTCTCCGGCCGCGGGAACAGTATCGAAGATCCTCGTCGCCGAGGGTGAGGTTGCACCGGTCGGCACCGTGCTGGTGGTGATCGGAGGCGAAAGTCAGGTGCCTGGCACCGCTGCGCGGAGCCAGGCACCGATCCGCGCTACCCCTCTGATCCGGAGGTTGGCCCAGGAGCTCGGCGTCGACCTCGACGCGCTCGTCGGCACGGGGCCGCAAGGGCGGATCACCGAACAGGACGTGCGCGGCGCTGCGTCGCCGGTCGAGGGCCGGCGCGAGGAGCTGCACGGGATCAGGCGGCAGATGTTCGAGCACCTCACGCGCGCGCACGAGATCCCGTCGGTCACGTGGGTCGAGGAATGCGACTTCACCGGCGTCGACCTCAAGCGCATCGTCCCCCTCGCACTGAAGGCGGTCGCCGAGTCGCTGAGGGAGTTCCCGGAGCTGAACGCGCGCGTCGAGCACGGTGCGATCGTCTACCTCGACCGCTACGACATCGGCGTCGCGATGCAGACCGAGCAGGGTCTGCTCGTGCCGGTCGTCCGCGACTGCGACACCCGTAGCGTCGACGAGCTCGACGCGGACGTGCGCCGGCTCGCCGACGCCGCGCATGCCGGAACGCTCGCGCGCGAAGACATGCGCGGGGGCACGTTCACGATCACGAGTGCCGGCCGTTCGGCGGGGCTGTTCGTCACGCCGCTCATCAACTCTCCCGAGGTCGCAATCCTCGGGATCCACCGCATCGAAGAGCGCGCGGTCGTGCGCCACGGCGAGGTCGTGGCGCGCACGATGGGGAACATCTCGGTGACGATCGACCACCGCATTATCGACGGCAGGCGGGGCGCAGACTTCGGCCTCGCAGTGATCGCTCGTCTAGGCGGCTGAGTCGAGCATCGACTCGATGCGCGGTGCGGTCGCGCGCCCTTCGATCCGCGCGACGACCTTGTTCTCCTTCACGAGCGCGAGCGACGGCACTTCCTCGATCTTGAATCGCTTCGCCAGATCGGGATGACGGTCGACGTCGACGCGCCGCACGCGCAGCTCGTCGCGCTTCTTGCGCGCGATGTGCGCGAGGAGGCTCTCCATCCGTCGCGCCGGCCCGGAGCGGTTCGAGGTGAAGAACACGAGCAGGGCCCTCTGATCGGCGGGGGCCATCCCGCATAGAACGTCGAAGCCGGACCCGGAGATACGCTGTCCGCGGATGGGAGGCTGGTACTGGATCGGCGTGTCTGCGGGGCTCGGCGCGGCCGTCGGAGTCCTTGCCGCCGGAATCGTGGGCCGCGCCCTCCTCGCTGCAGCGCTCGCCGCAGCCGCCGGAGTCGGGCTCGGGCTGGCCGTGCACGGATGGGGAGACGGTGCCGTCGGCGCCGCCGGAGGCCTCCTCGGCGCGCTCGGAGCGGCGACGGTCGTGCGCGGCGCGCTCGGCCGTGGGGGAACGCGCGGCGGCACCGGCGCGCTCGTCGGCGGTGCAGCTCTGTTGATAGCTGGGCTCGCGTTCGTCCCCGTCATCGGATTCGTCGAGGCGCTCGCCCTTCCCGCGCTTGCTGCGCGGCTCCGCCGCCGGTCGCCCGAGCGCTACGCGGGCCTGCGCACACTCGCGCGCGACTGATGCCCAAGAAAGTTGTGCTGATCATCGTCGACGGGATGACGCCCGCCGCATTTGAGCGCGCCGTCGCCGGCGATCGCGCGCCTGGGCTCAAGTTCCTCGCTGAGCACGGGACGTACGGCAACGCGGTCTCCGTCTTCCCGTCGCTCACTCCCGTGTGCTTGTCGTCGATCGTCACCGGCGGAGGCCCCGATGTGCATCACATTCCGCATCTCGTCTGGTGGAACCGCGACCAGAAGCGAATCGTCGAATACGGATCGTCGTTCGCCGCGCTCCGGCAGGCGGGCATGGCGCAATCGGTGACGGACACGATCTTCAACATGAACGAACGCCATCTCGCCAAGAGCGCGGTCACCGTGTACGAGGCGCTCGAGGACGCCGGCTTCGTCACAGCCGCCGTGAACATCACGTGCTACCGCGGCCGCAACCTCCACCGTCCGACGATTCCGGGTGTGCGGAATGCATATGGCCCCAAGCGGTTCTTCTTTTACAGCCTCTTCGAGTCCGATGTCACCGGAGCGCCGTTCGCGGTACGCAATCGCGCCGGCGGCACGATCGACGCGTATGCCGCCTCAGTCGGGCGCTGGCTCGTCACGCGCGACGGCTTCGATTTCTTCGCGTACTACCTCTCCGACTTCGACTACGCCTCGCATGCACAGGGACCGCAAGGCGCCGACGACGTGCTAGCGCGCACCGACGGCTCGATTCAGGCGCTGTTCGATGCCGCGGGCGGACCCGATGCGTTCCTCGAGCGCTATGCGGTCATCCTTCACTCCGACCACGGCCAGACCGATGTCTCGCGAACAGCGAGGCTCGAGCAGGCGCTGCGCGAGTTTGCCGGAGAGATCGTGGTAACGGCGTCGAATCGCGCCGGCCAGGTCTACCTCCTGCCGAATGCACGCATCGACGCTGCCGCTCTGGCCGCGAAGCTCGACGGCGAGCCCTCCGTCGACTCGTGCTTTCGCCGGGAAGGCGACGTCGCAATCGCGCGCGTCGACGGCGACGAGATCCGCTTCGGGCCGAGCGATGCCATCCTCGACCACCCGGATGCGGCGCACCGCGCATGGTCCGCGCTTGCGAATCCAAACGCCGGCGACCTGCTCGTCTCCGCGGCGGACGGCTGGGAGTTCGCCGATCTCGGCGGCCAGGCGCACACCGGTGGCGGCAGCCATGGGTCGCTGTCCGCCGGCGACTCGTTCGTCCCACTCGTAACCGTGGGAGTCGATGCGACGCCGATGCGGATCACCGACGTGGCGCCTGCCGTGCTCGCGCACTTCGGCGTCGAGCTACCGACGTACCAGCGCTCGCTCGCACGTGTGGCCTGACCAGCAGGGAATGCTCGACGACCAGCTGCGCATGCGCGGCCTCGACGACGAGCGCGTGCTCGACGCGATGGCGCGCGTACCGCGGGAGCGTTTCGTTCCTTCCGAGCTCGCCGACCGCGCGTACGCCGACGCCGCGCTCCCCATCGGTGCGGGTCAGACGATCTCGCAGCCGTACATGGTCGCGCTCATCTGCAGCGCGCTCGCATTGCGCGGCGACGAGTGCGTGCTCGATGTCGGGACCGGCTCCGGCTACCAGGCGGCCGTCCTCGCCGAGCTCGCACGCGAGGTGCACACGATCGAGCGCATACCCGAGCTCGCCGAGCAGGCGCGCGAACGCCTGGGCGACCGCGTGCACGTCCATGTCGGCGACGGCACGCGCGGGCTGCCGGAGTACGCGCCCTTTGACGCGATCGCAGTGGCCGCCGCCGCACCGGAGATTCCGATGACGCTGTACGAGCAATTGACGATGCGCGGACGCCTCGTCGTGCCGGTCGGCAACCGATACGAGCAGCTCCTGCAGCTCGTCGTGCGCACGCCGGAAGGGCCGGCCGTCCTGCGTAGCGTCCCGTGCCGGTTCGTCCCGCTGCTCGGCGAGGAGGGCTTTGGCCGCTGACCTCGTACGGGTCCGCGTCCTCGTGAGCGGGCGCGTGCAGGGCGTCGGCTTTCGCTGGGGCGTCATGTCGCGGGCGCGCTCGCTCGGGCTCGGCGGCTCAGTGCGGAACCTCGCGGACGGCCGGGTCGAGGCGGTTCTCGAGGGTCCCCGCGACCGGGTCGACTCGGTGGCCGAGTGGTGCCGGCGCGGGCCGTCGGGCGCCCGCGTGGACGGCATCGAGGTCGCGGAGGAGCAGCCCCTTGGCGAGGTCGAGTTTGCTCAGCGTCCGGCCGGTTAGGAACGATGGGGCAATGGGGTCTCTCTCCGCCGCGGGCGCGTTGCAGCTTCCTGTTCGTCTTCATGGGATCGAGCTCGGCCGTCCCGTCGACCTGCTACTCGAGACCGAGACGTGGCGCGCACTCGGCTTCGTCGTGCGTAGCCGTGACGAGTCGCAGCGCTTCCTGCCGTACATGGCGTCGCAGCCGGGCGACAACGAGATCGCGGTCGGCTCGGCACTCATGCTCCTCGACGACGTTGCGTTCTACGAGAAGCGCGGCGTCTCGTTCCGCTCGCTGCTCGACGGCGCGGTCGGCGGCGGCGTCCTGCGCGACGTGATCGTCTCCGGCGACGGTGTCGTGAGCGAGCTCGAGATCGAGCGCGGCGACGTCGTCGAGCGCATCCCTGCCGCACGCGCCCGCGTTCTTCCCACGCGCGCAACTGCTGCCTAGATACCCTCGCCCGCGATGATCGTCGAGCGCCTCGAGCTCGCCCTACGCAAGCGCGGAAACTGGGAGCAGCTCGCGAAGTTCTGTGTCGTCGGCGCGATCGGATACGGCATCAATCTCGCCGTCTACGACACGCTGCTGCACGCCGGTCTCCACTATCTGCTGGCAGCGACCTGCTCATTTCTCGTCGCCGTGACGAACAATTACACGTGGAACCGGATCTGGACGTTTCGCCATCACCGCGGCGGAGTGGCGGCACAGGGGACGCGCTTCTTCATCGTCTCCCTCGCATCTCTCGGCGCGAACCTGCTTGTGCTGCACCTGCTCATCACGGTCGGCGCCGGCAAGCTCGTCGGCCAGGCGATCGCGATCGTGGTCGTCACCCCGCTGAACTTCGTGGGGAACAAGCTGTGGTCGTTCCGGCTCCGCTGAAGAAACTCGTAATCGTCGTCGCGTGCGCGCTCGCGCTCGCGCCGGCGGCTGCCGCTGCAACGACGCCGAAGCTGCCTCCCGCACTCGACCTCAAGCAGACGTCGACGCCTCATCTGGCGAAGGAGCGCGCGCTTTCGATCGCCAAGCACAACGACAAGGTCGCCGACTGGCTCACGCGCTATCCGGTCAAGAGCCTCGTCGACGACGAGCAGTACGACGCGACGACGACGAGCTGGACGGTAAAGATCTGGTCCGGGCAGGCGGGCGAGATCGCGCAAGCGCGCATCGACGACGCGAGCGGCTATGTCCTCGAAGCATGGACGGGGCCGCAGGTCGCGTGGGGGATGGCGCGCGGCAGCCCGGGCGCGTTCGGCGGCAAGACGATCAACAACCCATGGCTCTGGGGCTTCCTCTGCCTCGTCTTCTTCCTCGGGCTCGCTGACCTGCGCCGGCCGGTCTCGCTGCGCAACCTCGACCTGCTCTTCCTTCTCTCGCCAACCGCGTCGCTCTGGTTCTTCAACCACGGCGACATCTTCACCGCGGTGCCGCTCATCTACCCGGTGCTCCTCTGGGTCGTCGTGCGCGGCATTTGGATCGGCGTCACCGGCCGCGGGTCGCCGACACGGTCGGTTCTGCCGGTGTGGGTGCTTCTCGCCGCCGCGGTGTTCCTCGCCGGCTTCCGCGTTGGCTTGAACGTCGAGACGTCGAATGTCATCGACGTCGGGCTCTCCGGCGTCGTCGGCGCCGAGCGTCTCGTGCACGACGGCCAGGCGCCGTGGGGCAACTTCCCGATCGAGGGAACGCTGAAGGCGTGCGGGCCGGCCGACTCGTCGGGCGAGATCCGCAACCGCATCCAGACGAACGGCCGCTGCGAGGCAGCCGATCCGCTCGGCGACACGTACGGCCCGGTTGCATACGAGTCGTACATCCCGGGCTATCTCTTCTTCGGCTGGAGCGGCGTGTGGGACGACTTGCCCACCGCGCACTTCACGTCGATTGCGTTCGACCTGCTGTGCATTCTCGGCCTCTGGCTCGTGGGCCGACGCTTCGGCGGCGCTGCGTTCGGCGCTTCGCTTGCGTTCGCGTGGGCGGCGTATCCCTTCACGCAGTACGCGTCGAACTCGAACACGAATGACTCGATCATGCCGTGCTATCTCATCTTCGGCTTCTGGCTCATCACGTCACCGGTCGGACGCGGCGCGTTTGCCGCGTTCGCAGGCTGGATGAAGTTCGCCGCGCTCGTCGTCGCACCGCTCTGGGCGACGTATCCGGGCCGGCGTCCGTCGGGACGCTTCCTCGCCGGTTTCGCGGCCGCGACGCTTGCGGCGTTCTCGATCGTTCTGCTCGAGCCCAGTCCGCTGCACGAGCTGCGCCTGTTCTGGGACCGCAGCATCGTGTTCCAGATGGGGCGAAGCGCGCCGTTCTCGCTCTGGGATTGGCGGCAGTACCACGCGCGCGGGATACCTGACCTGCACGCGGTGCAGCGCGTGCTCGAGGCGCTGCTCGTCGCCGGCGCGCTTGTCGTCGCGGTTTTCCCGCGCGTGAAGTCTCCGCTGCAGCTCGCCGCATTCACTGCGGCGCTTCTCGCCGGCTTCGAGCTCGTGCTCACGTACTGGCTCTACACGTACATCCCGTGGTTCTTCGGCTTCGCCGTCATCGCGGTGCTCGCGCCGCTCGCCGTGGTCCGCGCGCCGGTGCTAGATGTCGATGCGGAGCAGGTCGATCCGCTCGGCGCGCCCGCCGTCTGAACAATCGACGACGACGCCTTCGATGCGGATGCCGCCCTCGGCGGGCACGAAACGCACGGGCAACCGCGTGCGCATGCGTCGGATTGCGAGCTCGGCTTCGACGCCGATCACGGAATCGTGTGGCCCGGTCATGCCGGCGTCCGTCACGGCGGCAGTTCCGCCCTGGAGCACGCGTGCATCGTTCGTCTGCACGTGCGTGTGCGTACCGATCACCGCGGTGACGCGACCATCGAGCCAGCGCGCGAGCGCAACTTTCTCGCTCGTCGCTTCCGCGTGGAAGTCGACGACGACGACCCGCGCCTGCGCGCGGGCCTCGTCGACGAGCTGGTCGACGATCTCCCACGGCGATTGCGGCGTGTCGAGAAAGAGTGAGCCGAGCAGGTTGACCACAGCGACCTTCACGCCGTTGCGCGCCTCGACGACGGCGAGCCCACGCCCGGGCGTCAGCGTGCCCGCGTTCGCAGGACGGATTACGACCTCGCTCTTCGCGAGGTAGTCGCCGATCCCGTCGCGTCGGTACGTGTGATTTCCGAGTGTGACGACATCGGCTCCCGCGGCGAGGAGCCGGTCGGCGAGCTTGCCCGTGATGCCGGCGCCGTCGGCGACGTTCTCGCCGTTGACGATGCAGATGTCGGCCGCAAGCTCGTCGCGCAGACCGGGCAGGCGCTCTTCGACCGCGCGGCGACCCGCAACTCCGAAGACGTCCGCGAGGAAAAGGATTCTCAGCTGAGGACCAGCACTGCGGCGGTGCGGAGCTCGATCGACACGTGGTTGCCCGCGTCGTTCGTGTAGCGCGAGAGCGCCTGGCGCTCGACCTGCGAGAGGTCGACGACCGCGCCGACCTTCGTGGCGCCGCTGACCACGTCGGCGCCGACGTGCAATGCAGGATCGGCGCGGAGCTGCGTCAGCGTGACGACGAGCGACGGCGAGCTCTGCGGCTGGATGTCGATCCGCGAGCCGTAGCGATGGCCGGCGACGACGTAGGGGGTGATACCAACGACAACACCGTCGACCGGCGAGTACACGTCGGTGCCGGGCGCGGCGCCGACATCGACGGCGGACGTTGGCCCGCCGCTGAGGCTGTACCACACGGGATGCCCGCCGCCGCCGCCGAAGATGCGATGGAAGACACGCTGCACGAAACCCTCGTTCCCTTGATGGCCAACGGGCGAGAGCGCGAGCGCACCGTCGCTTGCCGCGTGGTAGCCGATTGCCGTCTCGCGCGCTTGCGC
The DNA here is from genome assembly GCA_035703805.1 of Gaiellaceae bacterium. Taxonomy (GTDB): domain Bacteria; phylum Actinomycetota; class Thermoleophilia; order Gaiellales; family Gaiellaceae; genus Palsa-739. The sequence goes on from DASSXM010000020.1 coordinate 37,799, forward strand.
GATCGGCATCTGCAGTCTCACCGGTCCGCGCAACGCGATGATCTGCGGGAACGGCGACGTCTGCGCGGTGTTGGTCAGGAGATTCGTCGAGGCGAGACGTTGCAATCGTTGCGTGGAGCCGCCCAAAGCGGTCAGCGCCAAGGCGATCAGCAGCACGATCGCCAGTAGGGTGAGGAGCGCGAATCGCCGAGTGCGACGCGCTGAGCGCACCTCCCGACGTTCGACGCGCCGCCTCCGAGTGGGGCGTGAGGACGGCATGTCGGGGGGCACCGTATCGCAGTCCTCGCCGATTTGCAGCGGCTGCAGCGCCAACGCGCCATCCGTCCAATCCCAACCCGCGTGAGGATTCCGCCTGATCACCGCGATACCATCGCTTTCATGGAGGGCGCTCCCCGCTCCACGCGGATCGAAATTCCGCGCTGGGTGCAGCTCGTGGGTCTGCCCCTGCTGCTGCTGTTCATCTGGGTGGTGGCGGGAGCTGTGCGTCACGCGGTCTTCCTGTTTCTCGTCGCGCTGCTCATCGCGCTGCTCCTCAACCCGCTCGTGCGCGGGCTCGGAAGAGTCTGGATCCCGCGCGGACTTGCGATTGCGATCGTGTACGTGGCATTCGCCGCTGCGGTTGCAGTTGCCGTTCTTGCTCTCGCGACTGTCGTCGTGCAGCAGACGCGGCACGCGAGTCACCGCGTGGACAACTACTTTACGGTGCACTCCGGACGCCTCCATGAGACCGGAGCGACGCACGATCTCGCGCGTTTGCAGCACTGGTTGAACACGCACCACCTGAAGAAGATCAAGGTCGAGAAGCAGGGAACGAAGTTCCTCAACTCGATCGGAACGAAGGACGTCGAGAAGTACTCGACGAAGGCGCTCAACTGGGCCGAGGGTGCCGGGCTCGCAGTCGTCACGCTGCTCTTCAGCGCGCTGCTCGTCGTCGTCGTGTCGATCTACATGCTGCTCGACATGCCACGACTGACGGCGGCGGTCGACCGCCGCTTCCCGCCGCATCCCGGCAGTCTGCCGCTGATCAAACGCATGGAGATGGCGCTCGCGAGCTACGTGCGCGGCCAGCTCCTCCTTTCGATCATCATCGGCGCGAGCTCCGGCATCGGCTTGTGGATCCTCGGGATGACCGGCGCGCTGCCGCATGGGGGCAAGTACGCGTTGCTGTTCGGCGCGTGGGCCGGCGTGACCGAGCTCATTCCGTACGTCGGCCCGTGGCTCGGCGCGGCGCCCCCGGTGCTGTACGCGCTCGTCACGCATCCGATCTCGGCGGTCTGGGTCGTGCTGCTCTTCCTCGGCATCCAGCAGCTCGAGGGCCACCTCGTCGTTCCGAATGTCATGGGGCGCTCGCTGCGCCTCCATCCGCTGCTCGTCATCTTCGGACTGCTCGCGGGCGCGGAGATCTACGGCTTCCCGGGGATCCTCGTGTCGCTGCCGCTCCTCGCTGCCGGTCGCGCGGCCTGGGAGTTCTTCGGCGAGCGCATCGAGCTGCAGAAGTGGACTGCCGACGCGCCGGTCGCCGTCGACGTCGAAGTCGTCCCGCCCGAGACGCCGCCGGCGCCCGCGTCGACGTGACGTCTCCGCTCGTGCGCGCGCTGCGGATCGCGCGCAGGTTCGGCGAGGTCGAGGCACTCGCGCCGACCGACTTCGAGCTCTTCCCCGGCGAGTCGGTCGCGCTCGTCGGGCCGAATGGCGCCGGGAAGTCGACGTTGCTCGCGATCCTCGCCGGTGCGCTCGACCCGAGCGAGGGATCGGTCGAGACGCACGCGCGCGTCGGCTGGGTGCCGCAGCGGCCCGCGCACTACGCGCGCCTGTCCGCGCGCGAGAACCTCGAGCTGTTCGCGCGACTCCAAGGCGAGCGCGACCCTTCGTCCGCGGCCGCGTCGCTCGTCACGCGCTTCAAGCTGCCTGCGGATCGGCCCTCGGGCGAGCTGTCGGTCGGAAACAGGCAACGGCTGAATGTCGCTCTGTCGGTGCTCGGCGATCCGCGCGTGCTCCTCCTCGACGAGCCGACCGCCCCGCTCGATCCCGAGCAGCGACGCCGCGTCTGGGAGCTCGTGAGCACCTTGCGCGGCGAAGGCGGCGCGATTTGCTTCGCAACGCAGAACCTCGAAGAGGTCGAGCGGGCAGATCGTGTCGTCTCCCTCCGTGGCGGACGCGTCGTCGCGTGACCGCCATGCTGTTGCTACTGCAGAAGGATCTGCGCGTGCTGCAACGCTCGCCGGTCATCCTCGGCGCGTTGCTCGCGTACCCCATCGTCATTGCACTGCTCGTCGGCCTCGTCGCCGGCTACGCGAGCGCGAAGCCACGCGTCGCGTTCGTCGACGAGGACCACCTGCCGAACGTCGTAGCGGTCGGCGGCCATCGCTTCCACATCCAGACGGTCATCGACGACGTCGCGAAGCAGGTGACGCTCGTGCGTCTCGCACCCGACGAAGCCGCGCGCGAGCTCGCGGACGGGAAGGTCGTGGCGACGATCACCGTTCCTCCCGGCTTCCTCGGCGATCTCGAAACGACGGTGCGCAGCCCGAGCCTCATCCTGCACACGGGCAGCGGCGGACTCTCGCCGCGCGTGACGCAGCAGGTGCAGTCGCTCGTCTACCAGCTGAACGGGAAGCTGCAGGCCGGCTACATCTCGGCGAACCTCGTCTTCGTGCGACTGCTCCTGCACGGCGGCGGAGGCAGCTTCCTCGGCCGTCACTTCAACGTGCTCGGCCTCGAGCGCACGCAATCCGAGCTCGCGAAGCTGCCGCAGAGCAAGCGCGTCGCCGCGATCTCGCACTTCGTGCGCGTCGCGCGCGCCGGGCTTGCGCAAACCGGCGCTGCGCTCAAGGCCACCGCGAACCCAATCACGTTGCGGCAGGCGAAGACGCACGGACGCACGTGGATCCTGTCGGCGCAGGTGCAGTCGTACGGCATCGCGCTGACCGTGACGTTCCTCGCGCTGCTGCTCGCCGCCGGCGCCGTCGCCGCGGAGCGCGACGAGGGGACGATCGGACGCTTGCGCCGCGGGCTCGTTTCGGTCACGCAGCTCGTGTGGGCGAAGGTCGCGCTCGCCGCTGTCGTCGGCCTGGCGCTCGGCGCTGCGATCGCGCTCGTGTTCGGGATCATCGTCGAGGCCGGAGGCATCACCGGCGGGGAGCCGTGGTCGCGCCTGCCGCTGCTGCTTGCAGGCGTCGTTCTGGCGGCGGCCGTCGTCGGCGCCGCGGGGACGCTGCTCGGTGCGCTTGCGAGGGAGGCGCGAACGGCGTCGCTTCTCGCCGTGCTCGTCGTCCTCCCGGTCGTCTTCCTCGGGCTCGTGCCGCGCGGGGCGCTCGCGTTCGCCTACTGGGTGAGCCTGTTCATGCCGTTCGCGCATGCCTTCCGCCTCTTCAACGCGGCGCTCTACAGCACCCACCCGTGGCACACGGTCGGGATCGAGGTCGCCTGGCTCGTCGGCCTCGGCCTGGCTTTCGGCGGGCTGGCGCGCCGCGCGGTGCGTACCCTTACGGCGTGAGCTCGTACCCCGACGTCCGGCTCCGGCGGTTCCGCCGCACCGGCGGCCTGCGCGGCCTCGTGCGCGAGACGCGGCTCGACCTCGCCTCGTTCGTCATGCCGCTGTTCGTCGCGCCCGAGGCGCTCCGAAACGAAGAGCTGCCCGGCATGTCCCGCTTCACGGTCGAGGGCGTCTTGCGCGAGGTCGAGGATCTCGTCCGGCTCGGCGTGCAGTCGGTGATCCTCTTCGGGATTCCGGAGTCGAAGGACGAGCAGGCGACCGGCGCGTGGGACGACGACGGAATCGTCCAGCGTGCGCTCCGCGAGCTGCGCCCGCGCTTTCCCGAGCTCGTCCTCCTCACGGATGTGTGCCTGTGCGAGTACACGTCGCATGGCCACTGCGGCGTCATCGTCGACGGCGCGGTGCACAACGACCAGAGCGTCGAGCTGCTCGCGTGCACTGCGGTGTCGCACGTCGAGGCCGGCGCAGACGTCGTCGCGCCGAGCGACATGATGGACGGCCGCGTGCACGCGATCCGCGAGGCGCTCGACGACCACGGCTTCGAGACCGCGCCGATCCTCGCGTACTCGGCGAAGTACGCATCGGCGTTCTACGGCCCGTTCCGTGAGGCTGCCGGCTCGGCGCCGTCGTTCGGCGACCGGCGCGGATACCAGATGGATCCCGCGAACGTGCGCGAGGCGCTGCGCGAGTGCGAGCTCGACATCGACGAGGGCGCGGACGCGATCATGATCAAGCCTGCGCTCCCGTACCTCGACGTGATTCGTGCCGCACGCGACGCCTTCGACGTGCCGATCGGCGCGTACAACGTCTCCGGCGAGTACGCGATGGTGAAGGCAGCGGCGCGCGCCGGCTGGCTCGACGAGCGGCAGGCGGCCATGGAGTCGCTCACCGCGATCACGCGCGCGGGAGCCGACCTCATCCTCAGCTACTGGACGAAGGACCTCGCCGGTTGGCTTTGAGAACGCGCTCGGGTCTCTACCGGCGGGCGCTTGAACTCATTCCGGGCGGCGTCAACTCGCCCGTTCGTGCGATGAAGGCCGTCGGCCTAGACGAGCCGTTCTTCGTCGCGCGCGCCGAGCGCGCGTACCTCGAGGACGTCGACGGCAACCGCTATCTCGACTGGGTGATGTCGTGGGGGCCGCTGCTCTTCGGCCATGCGGATCCCGAGACGGTCGAGGCGGTGCGTGAGGCGGCGTCGCGCGGCACGAGCTTTGGCGCGACGACCGAAGCAGAGGTCGATCTCGCCGCGGAGATCGCGGAGGCGGTGCCGTCGATCGACAAGGTCCGCCTCGTCTCGTCGGGGACGGAGGCTGCCATGAGCGCGCTTCGCCTCGCGCGCGGGTACACAAAGCAAGAACGGATCCTCAAGTTCGCGGGCGGCTATCACGGTCACGCCGACGCACTGCTCGCACAGGCCGGCTCCGGGCTCGCGACGCTCGGGATCCCTTCGACGCCCGGCGTTCCCGAAGCCGTGACGCACGACACGATCGTCTGCCCGTACAACGATCTCAACGCCGCCGCCGAGGCAGTGCTTCGCTACGGCGAGGGGCTCGCGGCGATCATCGTCGAGCCGATCGCCGGGAACATGGGTGTTGTTCCACCGGTCGACGGCTTCTTGCAGGGACTGCGCGAGCTCTGTGACGCGTCGGGCGCGCTGCTCGTCTTCGACGAGGTGATCACCGGCTTCCGTGTCGCGCGCGGCGGAGCACAGGAGCTGTACGGCGTGACGCCGGATCTGACGATTCTCGGGAAGATCGTGGGCGGCGGCCTCCCGCTCGCCGCTTTCGGCGGGCGCGCAGAGGTGATGGATCTCCTCGCGCCGTCAGGGCCCGTCTATCAGGCCGGCACGCTCTCCGGCAACCCGCTCGCGACCGCGGCGGGCCTCTCCGTCCTGCGCCGATTGCGCGAGCCGGCCGTCTACGAGGGACTGGAGCAGCGCGGTGCGCGGCTCGAGGCCGGCCTGTCGGAGCTCGGCCGCCTGCGTCGCGTTGGCGCGATGCTGACGCTGTTCATGACCGACGGCGGCATCCGCGACTTCGACGACGTGCAACGCTGCGATGTCGAGCGGTACGGCGCGCTCTTCCGGCATCTGCTCGCGCGCGGGATCTACATCGCGCCGTCGCAGTTCGAGGCGATGTTCGTCTCGCTCGCGCACGGCGACGACGAGATCGACCGCACGATCGACGCGGTCGCCGCATTTTCCGAGTGATGTGGAGCGCGATCGCCGACGAGGCTGCGGCCGAGTCGTCACTTTGGCGCGACGCGCTTCGCCCTGACGAGGAGCGCGAGCTCGAGCCCGTGTTCTCGCCGCTCGCACAGGAGCGCTACGCGCTCGGCCTCGAGACGATCTACGAGGGCTACCTCACCCACTACGGCACACCGCGCCTCTTCACGCCGGTCGACGCGGATACCGGACTGTTACTGGGCGACTATCTCTACGCGCACGGACTTGTTCGCGTCGCGTCGTTCGGCGACGCGGATGCGGTCGCCGATCTTTCCGAGCTCATCTCGCTCTCGAGCCAGCTGCGCGCCGAGGGTGCCGAGGGCGACGGGCCGCTGTGGGCGGCGAGCGCTGCGCTGCTCGGCGCCGGCGCCGAGCTCGACGACGCACGCGCGGCGCTGCGCCTGCACGGCGATCCAGGACCGCTCGAAGTCGCCGCGCGTGCGGCTGCGGGTGACGAGCGGGTGGACTTGGCTCTCGCAGCGCATGCTGGCAGGCTCCAGGCGTGAGCCAGACGGCCGGGATCCGCGAAGAACGCAAGGTGCTGACAGCGCTGTTCGCGGACGTCGTCGGCTCGACGCAGCTCGCGGAACGGCTCGATCCGGAGGATGTGAAGCTCGTCGTCGGCGAGGCGGTGGCGCGCATCGTCGGCGAGGTCGAAGCGCTCGGCGGCCACGTGAAGGACCTCGCCGGCGACGGCGTGCTCGCCTTCTTCGGCGCACCAACGACGCGCGAGGACGACGCGGAGCGCGCAGTCCGCGCGGGTCTGCGCATCGTCGCCGAGCTCGAGGACTACGGGCGGGAGGTGCTGCGCGGTTGGGGCGTCGACGGCTTCGGCGTGCGTGTCGGTGCAGCGACCGGCGCTGTCGTCGTCGGCGAGATCGGTGCAGGCGAGCGCGTCGAGTACGCCGCGTTCGGCGACACGGTGAACATCGCTGCGCGCCTGCAGTCGGCGAGCGAGCCGGGAGTCGTCCTCGTGGACGACGCGACGCACGCCGCGGTCGAGCCGCTCTTCACGTGGGGCGAGCCGCGCGAGCTCGAGCTGAAGGGCAAGAGCGAATCCGTGCGGGCGTGGCCGCTCGCCGGTATCGAAGCGGGCGCTCGCCGGCAGCGCGTGGAGACGCACTTCGTTGGACGCGCACGGGAGCTCGGTATCGGCCTCGAAGCACTCGAGGCGCTGCGCGCGGGAAGTGGCGGCGTGCTCGTCGTCAGCGGCGACCCTGGAATCGGCAAGAGCCGTCTGCTGCACGAGTGGCGCGCTGCGGCCGAGGAGCGCGGAGTCCGCTGGCTCGAGGGACGCTGCGTGTCGTACGGCGAGTCGCAGCCGTACGGGCCGTTCCGCAACCTGCTGCGCGGCGAATGGATCGGCGCCGGTGCAGACGAAGCAGAGCTCCGCGTACGCGTCGGGCTGCGGCGCAGACTCGAGCAGCTCTTCGGCGCGAGCTCGGCCGAGCTCTATCCGTACCTCGGCGAGCTGCTCGATGTGGCACTCGAGCGCGACGCTGCCGAGCGCACGGAGGAGCTCTCCCCGGAAGCGCTGCAGTGGCGCACGTTCGAGGTCGTCGGCCAGCTCTTTGCGCGTCTCGCCGAGGAAGCGCCGCTCGTGCTCGCGCTCGAGGACTTGCACTGGTCCGACCCGACCTCTGTGCAGCTGCTCGAACAGCTGCTTGGTCTCGCCGAGCAGTCTCCGGTGCTGCTCGTGCTGACCATGCGGCAGGAGCGCGACCACCCGGCCTGGGGGCTGCGCGAGCTCGCTGCGCGCGAGTTCCCGCATCTGCACAGCGAGCTCGACCTCGAACCGCTCGGCGAAGCAGGCGCCGAACTCCTCGTTGCGCTTGTTGGCGAGGGAACTCTCCCTGCGCCGCTCGCGCGGCGCGTGCTCGACGCAGCGGAAGGCAATCCGTTCTTCCTCGAGGAGCTCGTTCGCTCCCTCATCGACGCCGGCGCGCTCGTGCGCGCGGAGGACGGCTGGCGCTTCGACCACGACGCCGAGATCGAAGTCCCACAAACCGTCGAGAAGGTGATCCTGGCGCGCCTCGACCGGCTGTCGCCGGAATCGCACGACACCCTCACCGCGGCGTCCGCGCTCGGGCGCACGTTCGCACTGCCGCTGCTCGAAGGCGTGATCCAGAACGGCGGCATCGAGGCGCTGCACGAGCTGCAGCGGCTCGGCCTCCTGCAGCAGAGCCGACGCTGGCCGCAGCCGGAGTACCGCTTCAAGCACGCCCTCATTCAGGAGGCGGCGTACCGAACGCTCCTCGGGCCGCAGCGTTCGCAGTTACACAGACGCGCGGCGATGTGGCTCGAAGAGCGCTACGCCGGTCACGACGACGAGGTGCTCGGGTTGCTCGCGCATCACTGGCACGCGGCGGAGAACGACGACAAGGCGGTCGCCTATCTGCTGCGGGCGGGCGACAAGGCACGGCAGGAGTACGCGCTCGACGAGGCCATCGAGCACTACCGCGATCTGCTTCCGTTGCTCGAGCGCCGCGGCGAGCGGCAAGCGATTGCGCTCGTCCTCTTCAAGCTCGCTCTCGCGTTGCACACCTCGTTGCGCTTCGCGGAGGCGAACGAGACGTACCAGCGCGCGTTCGCGCACTGGACGGCGCCGGAGCCCGTGGTCGCCACGGAGAAGCTGAAGATCTCGACGAGCTTCCTGCCAAACGATCCCGATCCGCGATCGGCGATCGCCTGGCCGAACATCCAGCTGTGCATGCAGCTCTTCGATCGTCTCGTCGAAGCGTGGCCTGAACGCACGATCGTCCCCTCGCTCGCAGATCGCTGGGAGATCTCCGACGATGGGCTGCGCTACGTCTTCCATCTGCGCGACGGGCTGACGTGGTCGGACGGCCAGCCTTTGACCGCACACGATGTCGAATTCGGGATCAAGCGCGTGCTCGATCCGCGCGCACCGGGAGCGTCGGTCGCGATCTACTTCGTGCTCGAGAACGGCGAGGCGACGTATCTCGGCGCGAACGAGGACTGGGACGCGGTCGGCGTGTGCGCGCTCGACGATCGCACGGTCGAGTTCCGCCTCGCTGCGCCGGCGCCGTATTTCCTCAGCGTCATGAACCGTCCCGACGGCGGTCCGCAGCCGCGCCACGCGATCGAGCGCGACGGCGATGCCTGGATCGAGCCCGGGAGGCAAGTGGTGAGCGGCCCATTCGAGATCGCGTCGCAGACGGACGACACGCTCGTGTTGCGTCGACGAGCGGAGTACACGGGCTACCGAAGCGGCAACGTCGCAGAGGTCGAGCTCGATCGCGCGGACATCGGCGACGCATTGAGCGAGTACGAGCGGCGCGAGAACGACCTCATCCTCGTGCGCTACACGCCGCGACTCGCCGACCTTATGCCGGGGGCGGTCAGCTCGGACGCGACCCTCGGTCTTCCCTCGTGGTCGGCATATCTCCGTTTCGATCACACGCACCCGGTTGCGGGAAACCTCGACTTCCGGCGCGCGCTCGCGCATGCGATCGACCGCGACGTGCTCGCCGCAGCGTGCCCCGCGAATCTCGTCGTCGCGACCGGCGGCGTCGTTCCGCCGGCGCTGCAAGGTCATACACCCGACATCACGCTTCGATACGACGCCGATCTCGCGCGCGACTACCTCGCACGGTCGGGTTTCGACGGCGAGCTCGAAGTCGCGGGGCTCGGTCAGTGGGAGGGGATCATGGAGGCGATCGCGGGCTGCTGGCGCGACGTGTTCGGCCGGGCGGTGAACGTCGTGCCGCTCACTCCGGAGGCGCCGATCCGCGTCACCGGCTGGCTCCCCGGTTACGCGGATCCCGAGTACTACCTCCGCTTGCTCTTCCAGTCCACCAGTCGGACGAACGAGGGCGGATTCGCGGATCCGGCTTTCGACGTCCTCATCGAGCGTGCGCGGCAGGAGCGAAGCGACCGCGGCCGGCTCGAGCGGTTCCACGAAGCCGACCGCTATGCCGTCGCCGACCGTGTCGCCGTGATCCCACTCGTCTACGGGCGCAGCACCGCATTCGTCCAGCCCTACGTCAGCGGCTGGTGGGAGTTCGGCAAGACGTCAGCATCGTTCGCCGACCTCACCGTCGTTCGATAGATTCAGCCCGTGCTCGCGCACCTGCTCGCTGTCGAAACCGCCGCCCAAGAGGGCAAGAAGACCGTGCTCGTCATGCTCGTCGTCGGCCTGATCTTCCTCACCGTCATCGCGGTGGGCGAGCTCACCCATTGGCTCCGTCACAGACGCTGACGCGCCGCTAGCCGAACGACCGGGTCGCAACCTGGTCGCGGGACATGTCCAGCAACAAGGTTGCGGGACATGTCTGATGTGTCGCGCGGTCTAGACTCGCCTCGCGTGGCTGCGCTTCGAGATCTCCGGGACTGGATCGCACTGCTCGAGCGCGAGGATGAGCTCGTGCGCATCGGCGCCGAGGTCGACCCCGATCTCGAGGTGACCGAGATCGTCGACCGGACGATCAAGGCCGGCGGGCCTGCGTTGCTGTTCGAACGCCCGAAGGGCGCGAAGCATCCGCTGCTCATCAACCAGTTCGGAACCGAGCGGCGCATGTGTCTCGCGTTCGGCGTCGAGAGCCTCGACGACGTCGCGCGCAAGGTGAGCGACGTTCTCGAGATGCAACCGCCCTCCGGGTTGATGGACAAGGTGCGCGGCCTGCAGAAGCTCAAGTCGATCGCCGACTCGCTCCCCGAGACCGTGAGGCGAGGGCCTGTGCACGACGTCGTGCTGCAGGGCGACGACATCGATCTCTTGCTTCTGCCCGTGCAGCGCTGCTGGCCGGGCGACCCTGCGCCGTTCATCACGCTCCCTGCGGTGATCACACGCGATCCGCGCGACGGTGTGCGCAACGTCGGCATGTACCGCATGCAGGTCATCGACAAGCGCTCGACGTACATGCACTGGCAGCTGCACAAGGACGGCCGCGCCGACTGGCTTGCGACCGACGGACGCATCCCCGTCGCCGTAGCGCTCGGGCTCGATCCGATCACCGCGTACTCGGCGAGCGCGCCGCTGCCGAAGCACATCGACGAGCTCATGCTCGCCGGCTTCCTGCGCGGCGCGCCGGTCGAGCTCGTCAAGGGCGTCACCGTCGATCTCGAGGTTCCCGCCCATGCGGAGATCGTCCTCGAGGGCTACATCGACAAGGACGAGCCGCTTGGCGACGAAGGCCCGTTCGGCGACCACACCGGCTACTACACCGCGGCCGAACCGTTCCCCGTCTTCCATGTCACCGCGATGACGATGCGCAACGACGCCGTCTATCCGTCGATCGTCGTCGGGAAGCCTCCGCAGGAGGACGCGTGGCTCGGCAAGGCGACGGAGCGAATCTTCTTGCCGGCGATCAAAGCGACGGTGCCGGAGATCGTCGACTACGACTTGCCGGTCGCGGGCGCGTTCCACAACTGCTGCATCGTCTCGATCCGCAAGGCCTTCCCGGGTCACGCGCACAAGGTGATGCACGCGATCTGGGGGCTCGGGATGCTGAGCCTGACGAAGTGCATCGTCGTCGTCGACGCGCACGTGGACGTCCACGACTACGAGCAGGTGTTGTTCTACGCGGGTGCGAACGTCGATCCCGCGCGCGACGTCTTGCTTGCGCGCGGGCCGCTGGACCACCTCGACCACGCCCCGGAGCACCAGTTCATCGGCGGCAAGCTCGGCATCGACGCGACCGCGAAGCTGCCGGAGGAGGGCGCGCGACCCTGGCCGGTGGAGATCGAGATGAGCCCCGAGGTCAGGGCGCTCGTCGACCGGCGCTGGGAGGAGTACGGCATCGGGCTGGTTCCTTCTGCAGGGAACGGCTCGATCCATAAGACTGAGCGGTCGTTGCGCCAACTGCTACGACGTTGACGCCCGGGGAGGGGCGAGGATTGAATCCGGAACGGATGGACGAGCCGCATATCCCGCTGCCGACGCTTTGGCCGCTCGGCTTCGCCGTCGGCATCGCGGTCGCCCTCGTCGGGCTCGTCGTCGATCCGATGGTCGTCTCCTCGATCGGCGCCGGGATCGCGATCGCCTTCGGCTTCCTCTGGGCGCGCGACGCCACCGCCGAGCTGCGCGGCCACGCCGTCGAGGTCGAGCCGGAGACGCGCGCCCTCCGCGCCCCCGAGCCCGTCGCGGTCGCCGAGGCGCCTGCCGGCGAGCCGGCAAAAGTCTCGCGCAGCCGCTTTCTCGAGGCCGCGACCCTCGGCCTCGGCGGCGTCATCGGCGGAATCGTCACCGTGCCGGTGGCGGGATTCGCACTGCTGCCCGGCTTCCTCGGCCAGAAGCGTCACGAAGTCGACCTCGGCCCGGTCACCGACTTCCCCCTTGGGAAGTGGTTCATCACGACGTTCGTCGTCGACCCGCAGGAGGGGGACGTCTCGCGTCGCACCGCGTTCGTCCGCAACAACGGCTTCGTCGGCAACGCCCCGAGCTTCACGATCATCTCGAACCGCTGCGCGCACCTCGGCTGCCCGGTGCAGGCGAACGGCCCGACCGGCGCGATCCTCGGCGAGAAGAACGTCGTCGAGCACACCGCGAACGGGCCCGTCCTCATGCAGCCGGTCGTCCCCGCCGGCTTCGGCTGTCCGTGCCACGGCGGCCAGTACGACACCGAAGGCAACCGCACCGCCGGTCCTCCCGTGCGCGCGCTCGACCGCTACGCGTTCGACATCAAGAACGGCCGCCTCATCCTGCTGAGCACGTTCTCGGTCACGCATGTCAACGGAACGGGTGCCCAGGCGAAGATCCACAAGTACAAGCTCGCCGGGCCGGGCGAGCACATCAACGGCATCGAGCAGATCCTGTATCCCCTTCAGCCGCCGCATCATTGATGATCACGCGCCGCCCGAAGAGCAAGGCACAGGTTCGCCGCGAGCAGGTGCTCGCGGCCGTCAACTATCCGATCGACTGGCTCGAGGAACGCTCCGGCCTCGTCGGCGCGGTGAAGTACTTCCTCTTCCGCAACGTCCCGTCCGACACGAACTGGATGCAGACGCTCGGCTCGGCGACGCTGACCGCGTTCATCGTGCAGGCGGTCACGGGCGTGATCCTCGCGATGTACTACAAGCCGTCGCCGCACGACGCGTACGCGTCGATCCAGAACATCACCGACCACGTGACGATGGGCTGGCTCGTCCGCGGCATGCACAAGTGGGGCGCGAGCGTCTTCATCATCCTCATGTTCCTGCACATGGGACGCGTGTTCCTGTTCGGCGCGTACAAGTATCCGCGCGAGCTGAACTGGATCATCGGCGTGCTGCTGCTGACGATGGGGATGGCCGAGGGCTTCACCGGCTATCTGCTGCCGTGGGACCAGACCGCGTACTGGGCGAGCGTCGTCGGCATCAACCTGAACGGCACCGGGCCGTTCGTCGGACCGTTCCTCGCGCAGTTCTTACGAGGCGGTCAAGAGATTGGTCCAAACACGTTGAGCATCTTCTATTCGATCCACATGCTGCTCATCCCCGGCGCGATCATCTCGCTCATCACGCTGCACCTCTATCTCGTCATCCGCCTCGGCGTGACGTCGCCGCCGTGGTCGAAGGACGAGGCGGGCCGCGATCGCTCGGGTGAGCCGTCGGCGGTGCGTTCCGGCTTGACGCATCCCGTCGCGCGCGCCACCGGAGGCTCGGAGTAATGGCCGCCGAGAAGCCGAGCAGGCTCGACGAGCGCCGCGCGCAGTTCGCGCGCTACAAGTCCGACGTCAAGGAGCGCGGGAAGCCGTTCTATCCGTACGCGATGTTCCACGACACGGTGATGAGCCTCGTCGTCGTCACCGTCATCGTCGGGCTCGCGGTGATCTGGAAGTGGACGTCCTATGGCCCGCATCACGACGGGCTGCACAAGGGACTCCTCGGGCCCGAGTACGAGCATCCCGCCGATCCCGGCACGGTCAGCTTCGTGCCGCGCCCGGACTGGTACTTCTATTTCCTCTTCTATCTCCTCCGGATCTTCAAGTGGCCGGACTCGGTGTTCCTCGGCACGGTCGGCATCCCGACGATCGCGCTCCTGCTGCTCCTCGCGTTGCCGTTCATCGACCTGCGGCGGGAGCGGCGGATCTCGCGGCGCCCGGTCGCCGCGGTCGCGCTCGTGCTGACGATCGTCTCGATGGCCGTGCTGACGTGGAAAGGTGCGACTGCGAAGGAGGCGCTCGCGTCAGAGGTCATCGCCGACGTGCCGCACTGGATCACGGCCGAGAAGCTGCCGCCTGCCGCCGTGCCCGGTGCGAAGCTCTTCGCGACCGCAGGCTGCACCGCATGTCACACGTATCTCGGCACCGGCTCGTCGAACCTCGGCGCTCCCGACCTGACGGCGATCGGCTCGCGCAATCTCGGCATCGACTTCCAGATTCGCCACCTGCAGTGCCCGTCGTGCGTCAACCCGGGCTCGCCGATGCCGAAGTTCGCCTCACTCGGCGACGCGCGGCTGCACGACCTGGCCGTCTTCCTCGAAGCATCCAAGGGTAAGAGCTAGGAAAACGGCAGAATCCGGAGGATGCATGTCTTCCTCGGGATAACGGGCGCCTCCGGGGCGCCGTATGCGGCGCGCCTGCTCGAGGCGCTGGCCGCCGCCGACTGCGAGATCGGCGTCTCCGCCTCGAGCGTCGGCGTCGAGGTGCTCGCGACCGAGCTGTACCGCAACGCGAAGCTCTCGCGCGACGAGACCCTCGCGCGCTTGCTCGAGCACGCGCCGCAGGCGACGCTGTACGACCCGAACGACTGGAAGGCGCCGTACGCCTCCGGATCGGCGAAGGTCGACGCGTACGTGATCTGCCCGTGCTCGATGGGAACGCTCGGAACGATCGCCTCCGGCGCGATGCAGAACCTCATCCACCGTGCGGCCTCGGTCGCGATCAAGGAGGAGCGCCGGCTCGTGCTCATGCCGCGCGAGACGCCGCTGTCGGCGATCCACCTGCGCAACATGCTGACATTGCGCGAGGCGGGGGCGACGATCCTCTTCCTCGCGCCGGGCTTCTACCACGGCTCGGAGACCGTCGACCAGCTCGTCGACTTCGTCGTCGCGCGCGCTCTCGACCAGCTCGGGCTCGAGAACGCGCTCGCGAAGCGCTGGGGCCAGTAGTCGTGGAAACCGGACGTCTTCCGGCCGAGGGCGTGCGGCGCATGTTCGATCGCATCGCGCCGGTGTACGACGCGATGAACCGCGTCATGACGGCGGGGCTCGACCGGCGCTGGCGGCGCATTACGGTGCGTGAGACAGTGCGCACCGGCGATCGCGTCCTCGATGCCTGCTGTGGCACGGGCGACCTCGCGATCGAGGCGCGCCGGGCAGGCGCAGACGTCGTCGGCCTCGACTTCTCCGAGGCGATGCTCGAACGCGCGCGGCGCAAGGAGCCGGCGATCGAATGGGTGCACGGCGACGTGCTCGCGCTTCCCTTCGACGCCGAGTCGTTCGATGCGGTCACGGTCGGCTTCGGCGTGCGCAACGTCGACGATCTCGAGGCAGGCCTGCGCGAGCTGCGCCGCGTCCTCCGCGACGGCGGCCGGCTCGGGATCCTCGAGATCACGCGCCCGCGCGGCCTGCTCTCGCCGTTCTATCGCGTGTGGTTCGACCGCATCGTTCCCGCGCTCGGGCGCGTGCTTCCGGGCGGAGATGCGTACACGTATCTCCCTGCCAGCGTTCGCCGCTTCCCCGGCGTGGAGGAGCTCGCCGACCTGCTCGCCGCCGCGGGGTTCGACGCCGTGCGCTATCGAACGTTCGCGGGCGGCATCGTTGCTCTGCACATCGGAGAAGCACGGTGACAGCTGAGACGTACCTCGACGCGCTCGAGGAGCGGCTTGCGCGCACGATCGCGAGCCACCCCGGCGTCGTCGCCGCGGTCGGGAACGAGGCGCTCGCGGCGGGCGGCAAGCGCCTGCGCCCATTGCTCGTCTTCCTCTCGACGCCGCCGGAGCGCGAGCCGTCGCTCGCCGCCGGCGTCGCCGTCGAGCTCGTGCACATGGCGACGCTCGTGCACGACGACCTCATCGACCGCGCGCACTTCCGGCGCGGCAGAGCCGCGGCCTGGTCGGTGCACGGGCCGGCGGCCGCACGCGCAACGGGCGACTACCTCTTCGCACGCGCGTTCGCCGAGCTGGCCGCGACCGGCGATCCGGACGCGATCGCGATCCTCGCCGATGCGACGCTCTGCCTCGCACGTGGCGAGGCGCTGCAGCGCACACAGACGCATGACCCGTCGACGACCGTGGACGCCTATCTCGAGCGTTGCGCCCTGAAGACCGGCAAGCTCTTCGAGGCGGCGTGCCGGCTCGGCGGCGGCAGTGGCGAGTACGGCCTCGCGCTCGGCATCGCCTTCCAGATAGCGGACGACGTGCTCGACTGCTCCGGTGCGACGATCGAGACGGGGAAGATCTCCGGCACCGATCTGCGCGACGGAACGCCGACGCTCCCGCTCTTGCTCGCAGCGCGCGACGACGAAGTCGTGCGCACGGCGCTCGCCGGCGGACCGATGGACGGCGCGCTCGTGCGAGTTGCCGCAACCGGTGCGCTGGAGCGCTCCCGCGCGGTTGCGCTCGACTACGCTGAACGTGCCCGCGCATGTCTGAACGGCGGGCTGCATCGCGAGGAGCTCGAGTCCCTCACGCACGCAGTCGTCAATCGCGAAAGGTAGGGCAGGTGGCAGTCCTCGACACGCTGGAGACGCTGGCCCCGATCCGGGAGAAGGTGGAGGCGGGCGAGCGGCTCGATTTCGAGGATGGGCTCGCCCTCATGGAGTCGGACGACCTCCTCGAGCTCGGCGAGCTCGCGGACTTGGCGCGACGGCAGCGTGGCGGCGGCGACGAGGTCTTCTTCGTCCAGAACCTCTACCTCAACCAGACGAACGTCTGTCGCGTGAAGTGCAAGTTCTGCGCGTTCGCGAAGACGCGCAAGCAGGAGGAGTCGTACACGCTCACGGCCGACGAGCTCGTCGCCGACGCCGCTTCGCTCTATGCGGTGGAGAAGTTCACCGAGATCCACTGCGTCAACGGCGAAAATCCGCACGTCGACCTCGAGTTCTACGCCGGCGTGTTGCGCAAGCTGAAGCGCGAGCTGCCCGACGTCCATCTCAAGTTCTATACCGCCTCCGAGATCCACCACATGTCGAAGCTCGAGGGCTGCACGCACGGCGAAGTGCTGCAGGTGCTGAAGGACGCCGGTCTCGGCTCGCTGCCCGGCGGCGGCGCGGAGATCTTCGCCGATCGCGTCCGTCAGCTCATCGCACCGGGCAAGGAGCATCCAGACGAGTGGTTCGACGTGCACGACACCGCGCACAAGATGGGGATCCCGACGCACTGCACACTGCTGTACGGACACGTCGAGACGTACGAGGAGCGCGTCGACCATCTCCTGCGCCTGCGCGAGCAGCAGGACAAGACCGGCGGCTTCCTCGCGTTCATCCCGCTCGCGTTCCATCCGGAGAACACGGTCTTCGAGCGACGCGGCTTCAAGTTCACGACCGGCGCCGACGACCTGAAGATGGCGGCGGTGTCGCGGCTGCTCCTCGACAACATCCCGAACGTGAAGGCGTACTGGATCATGATGGGCCTGCCGATGTCGCAGGTCGCGCTCCACTTCGGAGCGAACGACGTGCAGGGCACGGTCGTTCGCGAGCAGATCTTCCAGGCGGCGGGCGCGACGAGCGGCACCGAGCAGAAGGTCGAGGAGCTCGTGCGCTTCATCCGCGATGCCGGCCGCATCCCCGTCCAGCGCGACACCCTCTACAACGAGCTACGCCGATGGTGAAGCTCGGGCGTATCTCCTACGTGAACATGGCGCCGGTCTTCTATCGCGTCGACGCCGAGGTAGAAGAGGTGCAGGGCGTGCCCACGGAGCTGAACGCGATGCTGCTCGACGGCGAGCTCGACACCGCACCCATCTCGTCGATCGAGTACGCGCGCAACGCGGACAAGCTCAAGCTGCTCCCGCGGCTCTGCGTCGCGTCCGAAGGGGCGGTCGACTCGATTCAGCTCGTGTCGCGCAAGCCGCTCGAG
>DASSXM010000064.1:0-13555 GCA_035703805.1 Gaiellaceae bacterium
GGCGATGCGCTCAAGGTGCAGCCGAGCGGCACGGACTACCTCGACGACGTCGACGGCGGCTTCTATGCGTCGCAGTACCTGCGCGCGTGGGCGTTCGAAGCGCAGCTGCGCGCGTACCTGCGGGAGAAGTTCGGCAACGCGTGGTTCACGCGAAAGGATGCCGGCTCGCTCTTGCGTGAGCTGTGGTCGGAGGGACAGAAGCCGACGGCGGATCAGATCCTCTCCGAGGTGAGCGGCGCCGACCTCGAGCTCGAAGCGGTCGCGGACCGTATTCGCGAAGCGTTGGCAGCTGCGTGATTCCGCTCCGTGACAACGTGCCCGGTAAGACCTTCCCGGTCGTCACGGTCGCGATCATCGTCGTGAACGTGCTCGTCTGGCTGTGGGAGCTGAAGACGCCGGGCGTCGACGTCCACGTCTTCCGCGACGGCTACTACCCGTGCTCGATACAAGGACCGTGCGCGCTGCCGCCCGGCTTCCACGCGCTGCCGTGGTGGGAGGGTGTCTTCAGCGGGATGTTCATGCACGCGAGCTGGCAGCACATCGGCGGCAACATGCTCTTCCTCTGGATCTTCGGCAACAACGTCGAGGATGCGATCGGCCACGTCGGCTTCCTGTTCTGGTACCTCGGCGCCGGCATCGTAGCGATGGCGGCGCAGACGTTCGTCACGCTCCACTTCGGCAACGTCCAGGACGCGAGCGTGCCGAACATCGGCGCAAGCGGCGCGATCGCAGGCGTCCTCGGCGCGTACTTCGTCTTGCTCCCGCGCGCGAAGGTGCTGACGCTCATCTTCTTCGGGATCATCCTCATCCGCGAGATCCCGGCGATCTGGTTCCTCGGCGTCTGGATCCTACTGCAGGCGTGGTCGGGCAGCCTCTCGCTCGTCCAGCCGCACGCCGCCGGCGGCACCGCGTTCTTCGCGCACATCGGCGGCTTCGTCTTCGGGATCGCGACGATCCTGCTCGTCGCCAGATGCCGGCCGCAGGCGCCGGCGGCGCGCTTCCCGGTCTATTGACCTTCGACGAGCACGTGGCACGCGCGGTGGCCGGGCTGCCGCCGGCGCTGCGCGAGGCGGTCACGAACGTGGAGATCTCGGTCGAGGACGAGCACCCGGACGATCCCGACCTCTTCGGGCTCTACGAGGGGGTGCCGCTCCCGGAGCGGGGCGACTGGGCGGGCACCCTCCCCGACCGGATCCGGATCTTCCGGAAGCCGCTCGTGGAGTCGTTTCCCGACCCCGACGAGCTCGAGGAGGAGATCCGGGTGACCGTTCTCCACGAGCTGGCGCACTACTTCGGGCTGGACGAGGACCGGCTGGACGACCTCGGATATTCCTGAGGAATGCCGGCGCCCCGACGGGCGTTTGTACCGGCATGAACACCCTCCGCGAGATCCACCAGGAAATCGAACGCCTGAGCGAGGAGCGCGCCGAGCTGTGGCACAAGCTGTCGGCCGAGCACGACCTCGCCGTGCGTGAGCAGATCCATCGCCTCGACGCCAAGCTCGACGCCCTCTGGGACGAGCATCGCGCCGTCCGCGCCCGCATGCGCTTTGGCAGCCGCGACAAGATCGTCGCGCGCGCGCGTGTCGAGGAGCGGCTCGAGCGCGTCGCGGCCTAACGCGCTGTGCATCACGCGTTCCCGTCGCCTCGCATGAGGCGGCGGGGACGCCCTCCGTCTGCGCCCGCTCTACACTGAGCCTCGCAACGGGGCGTTAGCTCAGCTGGGAGAGCGCCGGCTTTGCAAGCCGGAGGTCATCGGTTCGATCCCGATACGCTCCATCCACCGGTTCCACGATCGGGCTTCGACGGTTAGTCGCCTAGCTCGCCTTCCGCGGCCTTACGCTCGACACGCTCTTTCAGCTCGCTAAGCGTGTAGGTCCAGAACTCGTCCCAGTCCTCGCGTGTGCGCGGCGCGAGCTCAAGCAACCGGCCCTCGAGGAAGCGACGCTCGGGATCAGTCTGCGTCAGCGCGAGCGCGCGAGCGTAAGCAATTCGCGCTTCAGCATTTCGCCGAAGTCGGCGAAGAAAGTCAGCACGCGTCGAGTGGTAGTAGCGGTAGTCGTCGAGCGAGAGTGTGTCGAGTACTTCGAGCGCGGCCTCTGGCCCGTCGGTTTCGGCAACCGCCACCGCGCGGTTCATCTCGACAATCGGTGACTCGGTATGGCGGAACAACATTTCATAGAGGAGCGCGATCTCGCGCCAGTCGCGCGGCTGCTCCATGTGGAGGTCGGCGATCGCCGCCTGGATGACGAATGGCCCGTTTCCCTGCAGGGCCAGAGCGCGTGCGAGCAGTGCGCGACCTTCGACGATCTGAGTCTCGTCCCAGAGCGAGCGATCCTGGTCGTCGAGCAGGACGAGTTCGCCCTCCATGAAGCGAGCAGCGCGGCGCGAGTCGTTGAGGAGCATCAGCGCCATGAGTCCGAGGGCCTCGGCTTCGTCAGGCATGAGCTCGACGAGCGCCCGCCCGAGCCGGATCGCCTCTGACGCCAGGTCGACACGGCCTCCGCCCCACCCTTCGTTGAAGATCAAGTAGATGACAGCGAGGACGGCATCGAGTCGCTCGGGAAGCAGGTGATCTGGAGGAACAGCGAAGGGGATGCCGGCGTCGCGGATCTTGTGCTTGGCGCGCGTGAGCCGCTTGCTCATGGTCTCGAACGGAACGAGAAAACCGCGCGCGATCTCTTCGGTCGAGAGACCGCCGAGAGTGCG
Organism: Gaiellaceae bacterium; assembly: GCA_035703805.1. Classification (GTDB taxonomy): domain Bacteria; phylum Actinomycetota; class Thermoleophilia; order Gaiellales; family Gaiellaceae; genus Palsa-739. The sequence continues at coordinate 2,709 of DASSXM010000064.1, forward strand.
CAGCGTCAGTGCCACCTGCGACTCGGGTGCAAGCGCCGGATGGCAACAGGTGAAGATCAACTCGAGCCGCTCGTCTGGGAATGTCGTCTCTACGTCCACTGCTTCCTCCGTCGTTTCGCCGGTAAGCCAGCGAAGCTCTTCGATTTTTTGAGCGTGCGTGCGATCGCGGCGAATGCGGTCAATCGCTCGATTTCGTGCGGTGACGACTAGCCAGCCGGCGGGGTTGGCCGGCACGCCGTCTTTGGGCCAGCGCTCGGCGGCCGTGACGAATGCTTCCTGCGCGACGTCCTCGGCAAGCTCGATGTCGCCAAGCACACCGACAAGCGCTGCGAGAACTCGGCCCCACTCCGCACGGAAGACCTCATCAAGCAATGTCGGTTAGTCCTCGCTGGGACGCGCTTCGCGCATCGGACGTACCTCGATCGCCCCTCCCGTTCGCAGCTCCTGCAGCTCGGCGGCCACCGCGAGGGCCTGATCGAGGTTGGCGGCATCAACGACGATCAGACCGGCGATGAACTCCTTGCTGTCGACAAACGGGCCGTCCGTCAGGAAGGTGCCGCGCTCTCCCTGACGGACGGTCGTCGCCGACTCGGTCTCGCCGAGCCTGACCCAGGGGCCGACGTTCGGCCGCGCCAACACCTCGTCAACGACTTCGACAAACCGGCGACGCTCGTCGTCGGTCATCTCCTTGCTGGTGCAGCCTTCACGGTTGTAGATCAGCAACGCGTACTTCACCGGTATCTCTCTCCAGTCGTTCGGACTGACGGCGCAGCATCCGGTCTCAGTGACGATAGGGCTTGCGCGGGGGCGACCTAGCTTCTTGGCTCCTGTCAACTGCCGGCAGCAACCTCCTCTGTTCCACCGCCATATCTCTAAGACGAACGGAGCACTTCGAAACGGACACTCTGGTCGATGTCTGTCTGCGCCGAGTCCGTTCGTCTTAGAGGTAAAGCCCAACAAGGAGGAGACGAATGGCGGTCAACAACCCAGAGACCACGCGAGTCGAGAGACTGCATCTTGGCTGGATTCTCGGCCTGACCTCGACCGCGTACTTCATGGTCGTGCTCGACTCGGTCGTCGTCATCGTCGCGCTGCCGCGGATGCAGGAAAGCCTTCACGCCAGCCTCTCGACGATCCAATGGACGCTGAACGCCTACAACATCGCTTTCGCCGCCGGGATCATCACGGCAGCCGCCGTCGGCGATCGCATCGGCCGCCGCCTCGTCTTCAACACCGGCCTGGCGCTGTTCACGCTCGCCTCGGCAGCCTGTGCGGTCGCGCCGACCGCCTCGGAGTTGATCGTCGCCCGCACAGTGCAGGGCCTGGCCGGCGCGATCATTTTGCCGCTCAGCCTCACGATCCTGACGACAGCGTTCCCGGTGCATCGACGGGCGATGATCATCGGCATCTACGGCGGACTTGCCGGACTCGCCGTCGCGCTCGGACCAATCCTCGCCGGCGCGATGATCCGGGTCGCCAACTGGCACTGGATTTTCTGGCTCAACGTCCCGATCGGTGTAGTCGCGTTGCCGCTCGCTATGCGTCTGCTTCCCGAAACTCGCGGCGCGCGCGAACGGATCGACATACCGGGCGTGACCCTCGTTTCGGCTGGCGTCGTCGCCATCGTCTGGGCACTGGTTCGTGCCAACCAGTCCGGTTGGAGTAGCGCGGAGATCGTCGGCTGCTTCGTCGCGGGCGCCGTGCTTATCGTGGTGTTTGCCGCCTGGGAGCAGCGAGTCAGAGAGCCGATGCTGCCGCTACGGCTGTTCAGGAGTCCGGCGTTCGCTGTTGGAAACGCCACGACGTTCCTGATGACGGGCTCGATCTTCGCCGGCGCGTACATCGTCACTCAGGAGTACCAGTTCGCACGCGGCTACTCAGCCCTTTCAACCGGCGTGCGCCTGCTGCCCTTCTTTGCGACCCCGATGTTCATCTCACCTATCGCGGGCGCCGTCGCCGACATGATCGGACCGCGCAAGATCATGGCCACCGGACTGTTTCTCCTCACCGCGGGCTTCGTTTGGGTCGTGATCCGCGGTGCGCTGGCAACGAGCTGGATCGAACTCACCTTCGCTCTGCTCGTCTCCGGTATCGGCATCTCGATGGCGCTTCCCGTTGTACCGACCGCCGTCTTGAACGCCGTCGAGCCGCACGAACTCGGTAAGGCATCGGGCGTCAACTACATGATGCAGCGCTTCGGCGCCGTCTTCGGGATCGCCGTTGCTACCGCGGTCTTCACCACTTACGGCCACATCGGAACGCCGGCAAGCGTCACCGACGGCTTCAAGCCGGCGCTGGCAGCCTGCGCCATCTTCGGTCTCCTCGCAGCTATCAGTGCGTTCGGCATCAACGGGCGCAAGACGCAGCACGCCCGAGACCTCGAACCCGTCGAAGCAACTCTGATCTGAAAGGAACACAACGTGCACGACATCCTGCATCGCCTCACCATCAACGCACCACGCGAGAAGGTGCATGACATGGTCGCAACCAAGACCGGCCTCGAAGGCTGGTGGACGGGGCATCCAGTCGGCGGCGACGAAAGCGTCGGCGACAAGCTGCTCTTCTACTTCGGCGGCGAAGAACCGAGCGCGGTCATGGAAGTCATCGAGAACACACCCGACAAGGTCGCCTGGCGCTGCATCGGCGGCCCCACCGACTGGCAGGGCACCGAAGTCGTGTACTCGATCAAGCCGTCAGGCGACGGCGAGACAACGATGCTATTCAGCCATGCCGGCTGGCGCGAGCCGAATGAGTTCATGCATCACTGCAGCACGCATTGGGCCTCGTACCTGATCGGTCTCAAGGCGGGCCTCGAGGGCAAGAACTTTACACCGTTCCCGCAGGGCGAAGTCAACCACTGGCCCTAAACCGACATGGCCAAATTCATGTACCTCTACCGCGGAACGATCCCCGAGCTGACACCCGAGCAGGGAGCGGAACGAGAGGCCGCATTCGCTGCCTGGATAGAAAAGCTCGGGCCGGCGCTCGTCGATGTCGGCAGTCCCTTTGTCGGCACGAAGGCGTCCGTCGGCGACGACCGCAGCGAAGGAGCAGCCGGCGAGCTCGCCGGCTACTCGATCGTCGAAGCTGACGACCTCGCTCAAGCGAAAGCGTTCACCGATGGCCTGCCGTTCTTGTCTGAGCGCGACGGGAAACACACGATCGAAATCTACGAACTGCTCAGCATCTAGCTCTGATGTAACGAGGCGGTACGCATGCCCACGTATTTATTGACCTTCCAACCGCCGCTTGACTACGACGCGCCGGCCGATACGTTCGACCGCTGGGCGATGTGGCACGTCGAGCTCGGGGAGCTTCTGAATCACGATGATGCCTTTGACGAACGGCTCGACGACCGGCGGTAGGGCACTAGGCCCGATCCTCAGTGTGATTACGGTGGGTGCCGACTCGCCGACCGGCGACTCTTGCCGCGATGGGTGTCGCACTTTGTCCGTGCTCGCGTCCTGGACCCGCCCATCACCGCGTAGTTGACTTGAGTTGGCAGGGGAGTATCGTCCCGGCTCGTGCCGAGACTGCAGACGAGGGGTCTCCTGACTCCGGTCCGCCGTGTCGAGCCGCGGCCCCCGCCGGGCACCGCAGAGGCCCGCTACGTCCGTTCGTACCTGTGGATGCGGGTCGGCATCGGCGTGCTCGGGATTGCGCTTCCGCTCGTGCTCGTGTTCGTCGACAAAGTCGCCTTCCACGGCAACCCGTTCCCGCGCGGTTCGCTGAGCGTCTACTACTACTCCGGGATGCGGGACCAGTTCGTCGGCATCCTCAGCGCGACCGGCATCTTTCTGCTCACGTACAAAGTCGCGGAGCGCAATCTCGACAACACGGCGAGCTTGTTCGCAGGGGCGTGCGCGGTCATCATTCCGCTCTTTCCGACCGGACAACCTCCATACGCACACGTTCCGCTCACGCCGCTCCAAAAGCTCATCGGCGAATCGGCGACTACATGGGTTCACTTCATCGCTTCCGGCGGGTTCCTCGCAGCTCTCGCCCTCGTCACCTTCTTCTTCGGCGTTCAGGAAGGCACCCGAGCTCGGCGGCCCCACACGCGTTCACCCGCGTTCTGGCGCTGGTTCCACTGGACCTGCACGGGCGTGATGGTCCTCGCCATCCTCTGGATCGTGATCACACTGTCGGTGGGATGGCCCCCACGCTCCTTGCTGATCGGCGAATGGGTCGCAGCGTGGGCGTTCGGCGCGTCCTGGCTTTATAAGGGCGCAGAGCTCGACGTGCTCTTCGCCAAGCCCGCGCGTTAAGCCTTGCGTCGCCCGATGACGACGATGTAGCGGCGCTCCATGCTGATCCCGTCGCCGGCGCGGTGCTTCTCGAATACCGCTGTCATCGTCTCGTCCAGCTCATGCCGTCGCTCCTCGTGGAGCGAGTTCCAAAGCGTGTGCGACGGGCCATAGCTCGTCCGGAAGAGCTCCCACATCTCCGCTGGATCGTCGTGCTCGTGACGCGTGTCGAGCTCCTCGAACGAGAGCTCGAACGCGTCGCCGAGCCTCTCCTCCACGTACGCCTCGTCGCCCCATTGGAACGGTGAACCGGCGCCCTCCGGCGGCGGCGGCATGAACTTCGCCATGCCGGCGAAATGTCGCCGACGCCGCTGTCGCGACGCCACGCGGTGATCCCGAGGCGGCCGCCCGGACGGCATACCCGTCCGAGCTCGGCGGCGACGCGTGCGTGGTCGGGAGCAAAAATGACGCCGACCGACGACGAGACGACGTCGAACGATGCGTCCGCATACGGAAGCTGCTGGGCGTCCGCGACCTCGAGCGTCAAATCGAGCCCGAACTCCCGTGCATTGCGTTGCGCGGTCTCGATCAACGTCGGTGAGAGATCCGATCCGGTCACGATCGCCCCCGCACGGGCGGCATGGAACGCGACGTCACCGGTGCCGGCCGGGCCGGTTTCCGATCTCTCGGCTGTACTAGATCGTCGCCGGATCGATGCTCGAGCCGAGCGAACAGACCCGAACCGCGTAGTTGCCGCCGGCGGGCGTGTCATACCTGCCCGTTGCGACAACGCGTCCATCCGGTGCCACGATCTGACCGACGACGCTGTTGTCCGACGACGTCGACGACAGCGCGACCTTGATGCGGGACGGCCCGGACACGGGCACCGCCCGGTCTGCGTCACAGCCACCGTTTCACACGGTCCCCGAAATCGAGGTCGTGCCTGCGAAGGCGGTGGCCGCCAAGATGCAACAGGCGGCCCCGATGGCCGCGGCCAGCCCGAGTGCACCTCGAGGTGCGCTCATTTGGCTCCTTCCCGTTTATCGTTCGTAAGGAGTAAACGATCGACGGGCGCAGCGAGGTACGTGCGATTCAGCGCTTGCGGAACGAAATGGTACGGCTCGTGCCGCCGAGGTAACCGGCGCCGGCCTGGTTCACGCTGAACGTTGCGCGCAGCTTCGACACCCCGCGGGGGAGCGCGGGATGGAAGACATACGTCGAGCTCGCGTTCAGCCGTGCGTACCCGATCGACACCCACTCGCCGAACGACGAAAGCCGCTGCAGCCTGACGTACTTGCCCGCGAACGAGTGGGCTGCCGCGACATGGACGGAGAAGCGCGCCCGGAGTAGCGCCCTCAGCGTCACGAGCGGGTGCACGCCGACCGTCACCTGAGAGCTCGTCGCGTTCTTCCAGCCGGCTTCGTACTGCGTCAGGATCCGCGGGTGCGCTGCATAGCTCCACGCGCCGCCGGCCGTCGTCAGGAGCGTCGCGACCGACGCGAATGAGCCTTGGCCGAGCGGTTGCGAGAAGATGACGACGGTCTCCCCCGGCTGTCCGCTCGTCACCGTGCCGGAGAGCGTCACGGCGTTGCCGTAGATCACGGCGACCGCCGCAGCGTGAATCGTCACGCCGGTCGTCGCAAACGACTGGTCGGCGCCGCGTGTCGTGCCCGCAGCGCTCTTCGCGACGAGGCGATAGTGATACGTCGTCCCGGCGGTGAGGCCCGAAAGCGGTGCGCTCACCGAGACGTTGCTCGTGCCGGAGCCGGCGTTCTTCGACGCGGTCGTCGAGCCGTACGTCGTCGACGTCCCGTACTCGAAGAACCACGATGTCGCCAAGCCGTTCGGGTTGACGGTGCCGCTCACCGTCGCCGACGTAGCGCCGATCGAGGCTGCGCTCGCCGTCGTCGCCGTCGGCGCGGCCGCAGTGAGGAAGGTGATGTCCGAGCCGTTCGCGGTCCCGGCCGTGTTCATCGCGACGAGGCGGTAGTGGTACGTCTTCCCCGCCTTCAGTCCGGTCACGTCGGCTGAGACATTGATGCTCGTCGTACCGGAGCCTGCGCTCTGCAGGGCGGTCTTCGTCCCGTAGCTCGTGCTCGTCCCGTACTCGAAGTACCACGTCGTCGCGTGGCCGAACGGGTTGACCGAGCCGTTCAACGTCGCCGACGTGAGCGTCACGTTCGTCGCGGCGCTCGTCACCGCTTCGACAGCGGTCGACGTCGTGAAGATCCCGTCCGTGCCTCGACTCGTGCCCGCGCTGCTCGTCGCGACGAGCCGGTAGTGGTATGTCGTGTTCGGCGTGAGCGAGCTGAGCGTCGCGCTCGCCGCCACATCGCTCGTCCCGGCGCCGGCACTCGTGTGCGTCGTCTCCGACCCATACGCCGTGGTCTTGCCGTACTCGAAGAACCACGTCGTCGCGGTGCCGTTCGGATTGACCGTGCCCGAGACGGTGGCCGAGGTCGAGCTCGTCGCCGTCACCGGCCCGGTGATCGCCGTCGGCTTCGTCGCCGCGGCCGCGCTCGCTGCCGCGATCGCGGATATCGCGAGCGCGAACAATCCAATGGCCAGGCGCCTGCCGAGCGTCATGGCCGCTGCCGTACCCGTTTCGCTAAGGATTAGGCATGCCTCGGCCCGCGGTCGCGATCGTCGGAGCGGGCGTCACCGGCCTCTCGATCGCCTTTCACCTGGCCGAGCGCGGCGTCGGCCCCGTGCGCGTCTACGAGCGCTCGGGAATCGGGGCAGGAGCCTCTGGCGTGCAGCCGGGCGGTGTCCGGCTCCAATGGGGCACGGAGATCAACTGCCGGATGGCGTTGGAGTCGATGGAGTTCTGGCGGAATGCGCAGGTCGACTTCGGCTTCCGCGCGTGCGGCTACCTCTGGCTCGCACACTCCGACGCGGTGCTCGACAACCTGCGCACGAACGTCGGTCTGCAGAATTCGCTCGGCATCCCGTCGCGCATCGTCTCCCCCGCCGAAGCCGCCGAGCTCGTGCCCGGCCTGCAACCGGACGGCCTCGCCGGGGGCGCGTGGTGCGACGAGGACGGCTATTTCGACCGGCCGCAAGCGGTCGTCGAGGCGCTCGCCGCCCGCGCGGACATCGAGATCGCCAACATCCGTAGCCTGGACGAGCTCGACGCGGAGACCGTCGTCGTCGCCGCCGGCGTCGATACACCGCAGCTCGTCGAAGTGCCGATCGTCGCGGAAGAGCGCTACCTCTTCTTCAGCGAGCCGATCCGGGAGCGCCTGCTCGAGCCGCTCGTCATCGCGCCCGAGCGGCGCTTCGCCGCGAAGCAGCTCGGCGACGGCCGCGTGCTTGCAAGCGATCTCGGCGGGTACGACCGCACCCACGTGCGCGACGTGATGGGCGAGCTCCTGCCGCAGCTCGAGTTCGCGCGCCTCGACACGCTCGTGCCCGGAACGTACGACGTGACGCCCGACCACCAGGCGATCCTCGGCCAGGTCGAGGAGCGCATCTGGGTGGCGGCCGGATTCTCGGGCCACGGCTTCATGATGGCCCCGGCGGTGGGGCGCAGCATTGCGGGCGCGATCGCCGGAGATACGCCCGACGAGTACCTCCGCGCGCTATCGCCTGACCGTTTCGCACGCGGCGCGCAACTCCCGGAGCCGTCCGTCGTTTAACTCAGCGTGAGGTACCTCCTCGCCACCCCGCTCGCAGCGCTCGCCGTCTACACGTATCACGCGACGAGCACGCCGATCTCGACTCCGGTGCGGCACATGCTGATCGCGTCCAACCACTGGCACTTGGGCTGCCCGGTACCGCTCTCCGGACTCCGTGTGTTCACCGTGACGTACTGGGGGTTCGACAACCGCACGCACACCGGCCAGATGGTCGTGAACGCCCACGCCGTCGCCCCGTTGATCGTGGTGTTTCGCAAGCTCTACGCGATGCGCTTCCCGATCCGCCACATGCAGCTGAGCGACATCTACGGGAACGTGCCGGCGGACGGCGATGTCACTGCGTCGATGGAGTGCCGCAACGCCGTACCGTCGCCGTGTAACGGTGGCACGAGCACAGGGCACTGGTCGATGCACGCGTACGGCCTCGCCGTCGACATCAACCCGGTCGAGAACCCGTACGTCGGCTGCGGCCAGACACGCGACAAGACCGCGGTCTCGTACATGAACCGCTCGCGCGTGCGGCCCGGGATGATCACGCCCACCGTCCTCGCGGCGTTCCAGTCCGTCGGCTGGGGCTGGGGCGGCTCCTGGGCCGGCTCGACGAAGGACTACATGCACTTCTCGGCCAACGGCCACTAGCAGTACCTGACTGACCCGTCAATCCGTTTAGGCATCGCGCATCGCGGCCATCCCGGTGCCGCAACCCTGCTCTCGACTCTGGAGGTAACCGAACGATGCGATTCCTACTCGCCGTGGTCGCAGCCGCCATCCTCGTCGCCGTCATGGGCGCCTCGACGGGCTCGACGGACGCGCTCACGAACGCGAAGCACGTCTTCTGGGGCGCGGACGTCAGCGCGACCAGCGCGGCGAACTCGCTCGCGAACGACCTCATCTGGCACGACGGCAACGCCGGCCCCGGCGCGATCGGCGTCCTGCAGACGCCGGCCGCCTACCTTGTCTACTGGGGCGCCGAGTGGGCGCAGGGCTTCCAAACCGCAGACTCGGACGGCGCGTTGTACTCGAGCAAGACGCTGCAGAACTACGCAAACTCGTTCTTCCAGAACCTCGGCGGAAGTCGCTGGGCGAACGTGCAGACGCAGTACTGCAACGGCGTGCTGCCCGGATCGACGACCTGCGTCGGCGGCTCGGGCTTCGTCACGAACCCGAAGCACCAGCTGAAGGGCGTGTGGACGGATCCGACGCCAGTTCCCAACGACATCATCGCGTCCGGGCTGGCCCAGAACCTCGTCGATGATCCGATTGCGACGGAGGCGATGCGTGCCTCCGCGCATTTCGGTTACGACCCGAACGCGGTGTACATCATCATGGTCCCGCCGCGCCCGGTCGCGACAGGCCAGCCCGCGTACTGCGGCTACCACTCGCAGACGACGAGCATTGACGGGCTCGGCAATCCCTACCGTCTTCAGTACGCCTTCATCCCGTGGCAGAACACGAATTGGCCGGGCCTCGGCCAAGACTGCGGGATGCACAACGTGAACGCGTCGAGCAACGCGTTCGGCAACGGCATCTTCGACAGCTGGAGCATCGTGCTCGGCCACGAATACGGCGAGGCGATCACCGATCCGGACAACTTCGGCTCCATCCAGGACGGGTGGAACGACGCGTCGACGAGCGAGAACGGCGACAAATGCGCCTGGATCGAGACGCAGAACATCACCCTCGGCGGCCACCAGTTCGCGGTGCAACCGATGTGGAGCAACGAAGCATTCGACGCAGGCAAGGACGGCTGCCAGGTTTCGCGGTAGCGACCGAAGTCAACGGTGCGGAGGGCCTCGGCCCTCATGCAAAACTGGCGCCATGCGCACGCGCGGCGACGAACGCGATACCGAGCAGGACATCCAGTACGAGCTCGACGCAATCCGCTCGGAGCGAGAGATCGCCGAGCAGGAGCGTAGGACACTCGAAGCTGCACGGCGCGCCGCCGAGGACACGCAACAGGAAGCCGAGGCCGCGCGGGATAACGTCGCACAGTTGGAGCAACAGCTTGCAGAGCGCGCGCGACAGCTCGATGCACGTGACGCCGAGCTCGCGGCGCGTGAGGTCGAGCTGCAGGCCGGCGCAGCGGAGATCGACGCACTCCTCACCGACCGCACACAGGCGCTCAATGCGCGCGAGGCCGACCTCGAGGCGCGCGCGCTGGAGTTGGAGATGCGCGAGCGAGACCTCGAGGAAACGGCAGCGACGCAGGCGGTCGACCTCAGGGCGCGCGAGACTGCGCTGGTCCACGAGGAGTCGCGGGTCGACACGCTTGGCGGCGACCTCGCCGCGCAAAAGGCGGAGCTCGATGCCCGTGCACCGGAGCTCGATGCGCATGCGCGCACGCTCGAACAGCAGGCGCGGGAGCTTGCCGACCGCGCGGAAGACATAGAGCACCGGGAAGCGGCAATCGAAGCCCTGACGGTCGAGCTCGGGACGCGGTCGGCCGACGTCGAAGCGCTACTCGACGAACGAACGCGAGAGCTCGACGCCGAGCAGGCGCGGCTTGCCGCCTTCGAGCGAGAGCTCGAGACGCGCTCGGAGGAGCTCGCGCGGTGGGCAGAGTCCGAGACAACGCAGCTCGAGCTGCGCGGCGTCGAGCTCGACCGCTTCTCGGACGAGCGCACGCATGAGCTCGAAGCCTTCGCGACCGAGCTGGGATCGCGCGCGGCCGCGCTCGAGCAGCGCGCCCAGGAGCTCGCCGCCCGCGAAGGGCGGCTCGTCGCCCGCACCGAAGAGCTCGAAGCGCTCGCCCAGCAGCAGCTCGACGCCCGCGCTCAGGCGCTCGACACGCACGCGCACCAACAACTTGAAGCGCGCGTGCAGGCGCTGGAGGCGAACGCAGCCGCGCAGGTCCAGCAGCTCCAGGCGCGCGCCGCGGAGCTCGAGCAGTGGGCACGCCAGCTCGAGGAGCGCGCGGCCGAGCTCGACCGCGCGGGCGGCACCGGCACCGAGCGCCTCGTCG
>DASSXM010000062.1:0-26830 GCA_035703805.1 Gaiellaceae bacterium
TCTCCTCCGCTGCGGTCGTCACGCCGACACCCGCACACCGCGCTCGATCCTTCCCGTCCAGCCGAAGTGCGGCTTGAAGTGAAAGGTGGCTTCGGGATCGATCTCGGCGAGGCCTCGCGACCAGTCGTCGCGGTCCGACACGATGCGGACGTCGCGCCAGTCCCACTCTGCGAGTGGGTAGCGCTCACAGCGAAAGGCTTCGCGCACGATCGGCACGCGCTCGGGGTCGAAGCCCATGAGCACGACACATGCTGCGTCGACGGTCGCGGGATGAACGCCGAACAGGACGACGCCGGACTCGACGGGGTCGGGGTTCATCGGACCGCGACCCTCGCCTCCGAGGATCCCGTCGACGAGCGAGAAGTGGCGCCGGCGCCCGGTGCCCGGATCGCGCAGCGTCCCGTCGGCGCGGCCGTAGAAGGCGATCTTGTTCAGGTCGAGGCACATGCGCCAAACCGTGTCGTTGCCCCACCAGTTGCCGCTGCGAATAACGTTCTCGGTGTCGCCGAAAAGGCTGAGGCCGACGGGCCGCGCCTGACGCATCAGCCATGATCCCGCCTTCGGCACGTGCAAGGCGAGCCGACGGAAGCGGCGTGCTGCGAACCGCTCGAGCCGTCGGAGCGGATCCGAATTCGGAAACTCGTCGCCGCCGGTCGAGGGGTTGCCCTCCGTGTGATGGGGAAGCCAGTTCTTGTCCGCGTTGATGCCGACGAGGTTTTTCAGGCTCGCCGTGACGCCGGCCTTCTTGTGGGTCTTCAGCTTTGGCAGGCTGAACAAGACGTCGGCTTGCATCACGGTGCCCGAGAGTAGGTATTCGTGTCGCCCGCCGCTGTGGTGCAAGTTCACCTGCTGCTCGTCGTAGAACGCTCCGTAATAGCGCCCGCTGCCCCTGTGCGCGGCAAGCTCGCTGCTCGCGCCGAGGTCGAACGCGACTCCACCGCGGGGGTCCCCCGATAGTGCGTGCCGTGCGACGACGACGCCGCTGCGGGTCTCCCACTCCTCTTGACGCAGGTCGATGAGCTCGAGCTCGAAGCCACGTTCCCGATAGAACGCCTGGACTTCGAGAAGACCGAGGACCTCGACGATCCGCGTGAATGACGAGTCCGTCTGCGGCGCGTCGGCGATGACGATGCGCCCTTTCGGGCCTACCGCACGGAACACGTGGTCGGCGACGGCGCGGATGACGCTGCCGTGGGTGAGCACATAGCGCCAGCCGAGCGGGTCCCTTGGGTGGAACTCTTTGACGAGATTCGGCTTGAGGACGACGGTCTCGCTGGGCCGAATCAGGTCGGCGAGGGGGTTCCACGCAGCCGTGCCCGTGTTCGCCTTGTCGAGGCCCGCGAGCTCGAGGGCCCGCCGGACGGCGTCGTACGCGTGATTGGGCGCGTCGGACCGCTCGCGAAACGGGTTGCCCGGGGCCTCGCCATGAGGGTGGAACGGCGGTTCCTCGGGGTATGCGGCTTCCTCCGCGAGCGCTACGGCGACTGTGCGTGGATCCATGCGGTGCTCAGGCTACCGGCGTGTTCTCACGCGACCGCTCGTCCTTGGCACTGTATGAGGCCGATGAGATCGTCCCGGCTGTTACTCCTGGTGTTCGCCCTCGCCTGTGCAACGGGATTCGCACTCACCTTCGTCGTCGCGCTGCACACCAAGCGAGGCCTGTCGCTCGACCGGTCCGGCTTCGAGCGGGTCACCGGCGACTCCTCGGTGCAGGTCGCCACGGCCGGCGAGCACATCCTGCGGACGATCGACATTGCAACCCTGGCTCTCGCGCTCGGCGGCATTGCGCTCGTAGCGATCGCACGGCGGGACATCGCTCGTGCGGTCGCCTCGACCGCGATCGTCTGCATGTCGGTGGGCAGCGCGGAGGTGCTGAAGCCTCACCTCGCGAGGCTCGGTGCGGTCCCGGCCGGCAGACCGCCTATCTTCCCGAGCGGCCACACAGCCGTGGCCGTCTCCGTCGGTCTCGCGCTCGTTCTCGCCTCGCCGCCGGTCTTGCGCCTCACCGTCGCCTTGGCAGCCTCGGCCTACAGCGCGGCGATCGCCTTCTCGGTCGTCGCCCTCGGTTGGCACTACCCGAGCGACGCGTTCGCGTCGTTCCTCCTCTGCGGGTTCTGGGCATGTGTGATTGCGACGGCACTTCCGGGCGTACGTCCACGCACGCACGTGTCGACCCGCGGGCTGGTAGCAGCCGTCGTCGCGGTCGCCACCGGACTGGCGTTCGCGGCGGTGATTGCTTTCCATCATCCGGTCGCGGTTGCGACAGCGAGATCCCGCCCGGTGCTCCTCATGCTGGCTGCGATCTACGGGCTGATCAGCCTTCTGCTTTTTACCGCTTTCGCCCCGCTCGTCGGTGACTCGTCGTCTACGAATCGCGTCCCGGCCGGCGACGTCGAACACGTAGCGTGAACGCGAGCAGGCTCGAGCCGAAAAGTCCGATCGCTCCGAACGCGCCGGCGATCGGCACGATGTCGAGGCCGGATGCCGCTGCGGGCTGTAGCGGCGGCTGCGGCTTCGGCTTTGCCATGTGGTTTCGGGGAGGGAGCGTTCCAGACGAGGGCGACGGCGTCTGCGCGGGTCCCGTGCCTGTGGTCGACGGCGGGGGGGCGGTCGCGGGCCGCGGCGGCCTGCTCGGGAGGCCGGCGAGCTGTTGCCGGACCGCCAGCCTCAGTCGGAGCATGACGAGCGGGTCTCCATATTGGTTCAGCGCGGCGTCGTCGATTATCGCTTGGAGCACCGACCTCGGATACTGGTGCGTTAGGTAGCCGTGGTCGACGAAATCCGTATAGACGTCGGCCGGTGTCAGCGGGGGCCGGTTGGCGGCAAGGCTCGCGGGCGCCGGCAGGAGGGCGAAAAGCACCAGGAACAGAGCAAAGCGTCGCATCTGCACGGCAACCGACTCTAGCCAGTTAACGTCTCGGCCGTGCCGGCTCCGTCTTCCCCCGAATCCGCAGCGCTGCTCGAGCAGCGCATCGTCCGCTTCGGTGCTGCGATCGTCGTCGCTGCCCTCGCCGCTGCCTCTCTCTGGCTCGGCTTTCACGGTGGAGGCACCCGAATCGAGCAATGGCTGCCGATCGGAATCGTCTTCGGTGCTGGGCTGGCGACGCTTGCGTTCGGAGGAGCGCTCGCAAGCTGGACGAGGGAGATGTGGCCGAGTTGGACGGCGGTCGGCGCGGTCATCGGGTTGGGGTTGCTTGCCCTCGCCTCGGTTGCGTGGTCGGCTGCTCCGTCACTCACTGTCGACGCAGCCGCGCTCTGGTTTCTCACCGCGTTGGCATTCGGCGCGGCGACGTTCGTGATTCGCGGAGCTGGGGCTGCGGCGACTGCGTTGACTGCGATCGTCGCGGTCTCGCTCATCGTGGCGATCGGCGTCGAGGTGCATCTTCTGCGCGGCGACAATCTCTTCGCCGGAAACAGGCTGACATGGCCGATCGACTACGCGAACGGAGATGCCGCGCTCGTGCTGATCGGCGTGCCCGCCGCGATCGGGATGGCGTCCGTGGCAAGCGCTCCGCGTGTGCTTCGCGCCGTGTTCTCGACGAGCGCAGGCTTGCTGCTCGGCGTCGGGATGCTCGCCGCCAGCCGCGGTGGCTCGCTCGCACTGATCGCCTCGCTGGTCGTGCTGCTCGTGCTCGGCAAGCCTCGGCTCCCGTCGTTGCTCATGTCCGTCGCGGCCATCAGCGGCCCCGCCGTTGAATGGCATGGGCTGCTTTCGGGCACCTCGGTGGCGAGTGCGCGCGGCCACGCTGTGTTGCGAGCGGCGCTCATCTCGGCCGTCGTCGGCTTGGTTGCTGTGTTCCTCACCACTCCTCTTCTCGCCGCGTGGCGACGTCGTAGGGTGCGTCTCGTCGGTGCGGCGTGCATCGTCGTTGCATGTGGGGCCCTCGCATTCGCTCTCGTCTACAGCATCGGCTCGCCCTTTACGGTCGCCTCGCATGCGTGGCGACAGTTCGACCAGTCCACGCCTTCGACGGCCGCCTCCAACGCTCCCGGTTTGCACCTTCTCGCCGCGCAGTCGAATCGCTATGACTACTGGCGGGTGGCGTGGCATGTCTGGAAGAACCACCCGCTGATAGGCAGCGGAGCAGGAACCTTTCCGCTCGCGTGGTTCAGGAACCGCACCATCACCGAGAGCGTGGCCGATCCGCACGGTTGGGTGTTCCGCATCGCTGCCGAGCAAGGTGTCGTAGGACTCTTGTTCTTCGCGGCTCTCCTACTGGCGCTCACGGTCGCGGCGGTCCGCGGGCGACTCGGGTTGCGCGTGAATGCCGTTGGCGCAGCCTCTGCAGCGACCGCCGCCTACTTCATCGTCCACTCTTCGGTGGACTGGCTGCCACTGGTCGCGTCGGTCCTCTTTCTCGGTGTGCTGGCATTCGCGGCGACGCTGGCGGCCGGCGTTCCCGCACCGACGCGCCTCGGCGGGCTCCGGCTTCATCTCGGCGTCGGGTTGGCCACGCTCCTCGTTATCGCCCTGTTTCTGCCGATCTGGCTCTCAGCGAGTGACGTCGCACGCGCGGAGTCGAGCCTCGACCCGAGCACTGCGCTCGGCGACCTTCAAGCGGCACAGCGCTTGACGCCTTGGGACATTCAGCCGTACGAGATCGGGGCCGAGATCCGCTACGCGGCGGGCGACCTCGTGGGCGCGCGCCGGACTGTGGACCGAGCGCTCGCCATGGAACCGCAGCGTTGGGAGCTCTGGCAGGAGCTCGCCGACATCGAAGCAGCGGCCGGTCGGAAGGGTCAGGCAGACGCCGCCGAACGACGAGCGCGCGCGCTCAATCCGCTGCTAGGGCATTGACGGCCTCGCAACCTCGGTCAGTAGCGTCTCGAGACGCTCGGCTTGGGCGCGGCGCGGGTAGCGCATCGCGTAGCGACGCCCGCGTTCACCCATCAGCCGAGCTTCGACGCGGTTCGACGCGAGCCACTGCACCGCGTTCGCGAGCGCACCCGCGTCCTCCGGAGGGACTGCGATTCCGGCCTGCGCCTCGTGGAGCATTCGCGCCGGCTCTCCCGCGGCGGCGACGATCACAGGTCGGCCGCTCGCCATGAAGTCCATGAGCTTGGACGGGATGAACGCCGAGAACGTTGGGTGGCTCGACAGCGGGACGACGAGTGCATCGGCGGCGGCCAGCACGTCGGGCACCGATGCGAGCGGGACCTGCGGGTGGAAGTGAACCGTGTCGAGGCCGCGTTCGCGTGCCTCGCCGACAAGTCGGTCTTTGAGCGGCCCTTCGCCGATAAATGCGAAGTCGGCATAGGACTTGCTGAGCTCCGCCGCAGCGAGTACGGTCGGCAGCGCCTGCGCGATGCCGTGAGTACCGGCAAACGTAACGAGGAAGCGATCGCGTGAGACGCCGAGCGCTCCGCGAAAGGCTCCGTTCCGTTCGGCGAAGAACAGGTCGAGCGTTCCGTTGGGTAGGAAGACCGGTCGGGGTAAGCGTTCTCGGATTGCGTCGACGTGCTCGCAGAACGGACGTGTGACACATGTGACGACATCCGCCTTGCGGTAGAGCAGTCGCTCCAGGCCTTCGGCGATTCGCGTGACTCGTCCTGGAGAGATCTGGGAAAGGCTCGAGGCGGCTGCGGGCCAGAGATCGCGCACGTCGAGGACGAAAGCGGCTCGTTTCAACCGCGAGATCACGAGCCCTGCGAGACCCACGAACAGCGGCGGCGAAGTCGCGAAGACGACGTCGGCTCCCCCGGCTACCGGGGAGACAGCCACCGCCATCGCCATGAACGAAAGGTAGAACGCGAGACGTGTCTGCTGGTTCTTCTCGCGCGACGTCTTGACCCATACGCGGAGGATTCTGTACGCGTTCGATCGGTCGTCCTCGTAGACCAGGCCGCGATATTCGGACGGAACGACACCGTGTGGGTGATTCGGGACCTCGGTAATGACAGTGACATCGTGTCCCCGGGCGGCGAGGTATTCGGCGAAGGTCTGTGCACGCGTCTGTGTGGCGCCGATCTCAGGCGAGAAGTACTGCGAGAGCAGGATGATTCGCAATCGGCCCGACCGCTGGCCTCGCTTCTCGGGAGGTGCCGGGATGTCGCCGCTCAGCGTTCCGGGAAGCGGAGCGTCGCTGACGATACGCCGAAAACGGCGACGAGCGTCGCTGCCGATCGCCGCCGAAGGCTCCGGGCCGGAGACGTAAGACATACCACTCGATCGTATAACTCGTTATGACACTTCTGAACACTGCCCGCGCATACGAAGTGGTTGGCCGGGTGCGCAACGCGGGATCTCGGGTACTCTCGTCTGGTCGTGTCGAGGTTTTGGGGTCCTCTAACGGCGCTTGCGGCGGCGCTCGTGGTGACATCTGCGCTCGCTGCGGTGGTCGGGGGCCTCGCAGGCGCCGCGCCCCCGCCTTCGAAGGCAGTGCCGGCTGTGCCGATTGCAACGGGGATCACGGACTCGCCCGAGCGCTACGGCGCCGCGAACTTCTTCGCACGGGTTCACGCCCTGCGCGCATCCTTTGTCGTCGTCGACGCCAGCTGGAGCACGGTTGCGCTCAGTCAGCCCATCGCACCGGCGGACCCGAGCGACCCGGCATACGACTGGACAGCGCTCGACGCGGTCTATTCGATCGCAAGCCAGTACGGGATCCAGATCGTGCCGATCGTGTATCAGACGCCGCCTTGGGCGAACGGCGGGCAGGGGCCGAACTACCCTCCGACCGACCCGCTGCAATACGCCGCGTTCCTGACGGCGATGGCGACGCGCTATCCGAAGATCCGGCAGTGGATCATCTGGGGCGAGCCTACGCGCGCACCCGCCTGGGCGGACCAGGGGTGCGACGGCGCCGGCGAGTACGCCCAGCTGTTGGACGATGCGTACGTCGCTCTCAAGCATGTCCGCTCCAGCAACATGGTCATCGGAGGGAACAACCAGCCAACCGGTTTCGACAACGCCTTCTCGACCACCACTCCGACCTGGCTGAAATGCATGACGCTTCCCAATGGAACGCGGCCGCGCCTCGATATGTGGGGGGCGAGCACGTACACATCTCGTCCCATCAACATGGCGCTTCCGCCCGCGAACAGGTTCACCATCGACTTCGACGACCTCGACACGCTCGTCGGCATGCTCGATCGGTACTACCCCAAGATGCGGCTCAAGATCTTCATCTCCGAGTCCGGTACGCCTACGGACCACGCGAACCACGATTGGCTTTTCTCGACGACCCCGGCCGACCAGGCGAAGCGCATGCGTCAGATGTTCGCCGCTGCCGAGAAGCTCGGCCGCGTCGCAGCGATTTCGAACTTCCTCCTCGACGACCAGCCGGGCGCAGACGGATGGACGACCGGTCTCGAGACTCCGAAAGGCGTAAAGAAACCGGCATACGCCGTGTTCCGCGCAGGCCCTATGGCTTCTGTCCCCGTGCGTAGACGATGAGTCTAGGCCCGGAGGACCACGCGTCCAGCAGTCGGATCGGCGCAGTCGCGGCGAGCGCGGCAACCGCTCCGGCGCGTCCGAGCCGGTCCTGCACCCGATTCACGAGTTCGAGCGAGTGTCGGGACCATGGCCCGACGACGGCATCTGTCTGCGTCGGCTCGAGTCCCGCGCTCGTGAGCATCGTGCACAGCTGATATTGCGTGTAGCCGAGACGCAGGTGCCCGCCATCCTCGACGTCGGAGAGCACCTCGCCGTAAAACGCCCGTCGGTGCAGGTACGGCGTTGAGAGGTGCAGGATGCCACCGTTCGCGAGGAGGTGGGCGAGCCGGTGCACGGCCTCGTCCGCGTGCGCGAGGTGCTCGAGCAGCTCGAAGGCGACGATCTGGTCGAAACGCTCGCCGAGATCCTCCAGGGTGTGGACGTTTCCGACCGCGAAGCGGCAGCGCGCCTCGTCGACCCCGACATACGAGGCGTATTCGCGGCAGCGGCGGATGTTCTCGGGATTCGAGTCGATCCCGAGGACCTCGTTGCCGAGACGGTACGCTGCGAGGGCGAAGGCGCCGTTGCCGCAGCCGACGTCGAGCGTGGCGACCGGGCCTGGCCGGAAATGCCGAACGAGCTGCAGCCGTTGACGGAGCGCGACGTCGGTGCCGGGGTAGAGCGCACGCTTCACGAGCATGAATGCGTGCGCTCTCATGTCGTCAGCCCCGCTCGGTCGCCCAGATAATCGTAGAGGGCGAGCACGCGCTCCTCGTACCGGTCCCACGTGTACTCGCGCGCACGCGCCGCGGCCGAGTCGCCGAGGCGGGCAGCGAGCGAGCGGTCGCCGTGCAGCCGCTGCAGCCGCTCCGAGAGCGCATCGACGTCGCGCGGCGCGATGACGTAGCCGTCCACGCCGTCTCGCACGATCTCGCGGGTCCCCATAGCGGTCGTGGCGATGACCGGACACGCGCAGGCCATCGCCTCGAGACAGGCGAGTGGCTGGGCGTCAGCGACCGACGGCATCGCAAGGACGGTGGCCTGCGCGAACCGTTCGCGCAGCCGGACCTTCGGCTCCTCCCCGACGATGCGGATCGAAGGCACACGCATCCAGTCCCGAACGAGTTGCTCGAGTGCGGGATCCGTCGGGCCGACGAGCTGGAGCTCGGCGTCGGGAAGCGCGAGCTGCCTAAACGCGGCGACGAGATGGTGTACGCCCTTGCGCGGCGTGATCTGGCCGCAAAACAGGACGACGAACCGCCCGTCGGTCCGACGCTCTGCCGGGGAGAAGAGTGCCGGCTCGAATCCGTACGGCACGACGACGACACGCGCCGTTTCCCAGCCCGCGTCGACGAACGTGTCCTTGGCGTACTCCGATCCGACGACGAGATAATCCGCGAGCCCATACTCGGCCTTGAGCTGAGCATCCCAGGCGAGGCCGGGAGGTCGAAACGGGAGACCGAGCTCGCGGTATTCGCGGGTCAGGATCTCACGTTGGTAGTCGCCGAATTCCGCGCGCTCGTCGCAGACGAGCAGGGCTCCGAGACGCTTCGCCTTCCGCGCCGAGCGGAGGCCGACGCTGCTGACCCAGTGGAAGACGTCGCAGCGTTCGACGTGCCGGCGAGCTTCGACGTCGTACAACACGTTTTGGAGCGCGATGGCATGGTCTTTCGAGACCGCCTTGGTCGCGCGCGCCGCGCGACCCGTGAGCTCCGGCAGCATGAGCGACACGATCCGTGACGAAGGGACGCCGTTCACAGACCGTCCCTCCAGCTTGAGGCGCCAGTGCTCCGTCAGCACGCGTTCGAGCAGACGGCTACGCCCTGGGACGATCGACGTGATGTATCGGTGGAGCAGCCCGCGGCGCTCCAGCGCTCTTGCGGCGTAATGGTAGTGCGGCACGTTGGAGGAGAGAACGACCCTCATGCGACACGGTCGAGGATGTCGGCGAACTGACGCGCCATCTCGGGTTGACTCAGGCGAAGCACACGCTCGCGGTGACCCCGGTACTGCACCGCGCCGTGGGCTCGGAACTCCCGGTACCACGTCCGTAAGACCTGGTCGAGCCGCTCCGCGTCGCCGTCGTGCACGTACTCGCCCGCGCCGGTCTCGCGCAGCAGCTCCTCCATCGCGCCGCCAGGACCGCCGAGCGCGAGGATCGGCCGGCGCGCGCCGAAGTACTCGGCCTTCCCGGTGACAACACCTGCCTCGAGCGGATGGTTCCAGAAGAGAAGGAGGAGGACGTGTGACTCACGTTCGTGGCGGAGGACCTCGGACCGTGTTACGTACCCATGCTGATGAACGACGTCGGCCAGCCCCAGTTGCCGCGCAAGCTCGGCGAGGTGCGAGTCGGGCCGGCCGTAGAAGTGGAGCTCGACATCCTCGGGCGCGAGCTCGTCCCTGTCGGCGAGACGCCGCAGTGCGTCGAGCAGCATCGTGGGATCACGTCGTCCGAGCGCGAACGAGCCCGCATAGGTGAAAGTCAGCTTCGAGGTCAAGGGTGCCGGCGGCTCGTTCCAGACCGCTGGGTCGAAGCCGTTCAGTACCGTCTCCACGGGCCTACCGAGAAACGTGCTCAGCCGCTCCGCGTACGGGCTCGAGACGGTGACGACCGCGTTCGCCGCGCCGAGCGTCCGTCGTTCGAGTCGCCGCTCGAGGGGGCGCCTCGGCCAGGCCCATGGGTAGTAGTGGTCGATCGTCCAGAAGTCGCGCAGGTCGGCGACCCAGGGCGCGTCAAAGATCCGGTGCGCCGCCGCACCGAGCAGATGTGGCGTCTTCGGATTCGAGCTGCTGAGAATCGCGTCGAAGCGCCGTCCCTCGACCCGCAGCCGGCGGAGCGCAAGCAGCCCTGCTGGATACCAGCCGACGAAGGGGTCGGGGACAGCGAGGAACTGGGCGCCGCGAAGGAGCGCGCGCCTTGCGTCGCCGATGGGACTCCTTCCGTCATCGCCGCCGAGGGAGAAGCTTTGATGGGCCTCTCGGCCGAGCAGCTTCTTGACTCGTACGAAGACGTCGGGGTACTCGACGACGTCGATTGTGCCCGGCGGCAGCGCCGGCTCCGACGGGAGCTCGGGTGTGAGCACGGTCGGCTCCCAGTCGAAGTCGCGCAGGTACTTCGCGAGCCCTGTCATACGGGCGGACCCGATTGCGACGTCCGACGTGAAGTAGGTCGAGATCAGGAGTACGCGTCGCATTTCAGTCGAAGAAGGCGCGGAGCCAGAGCTCGGTGTTGAGCAGACGCCAAAGCTCGAGTGACCGGTTCTCCCCGGCGAAGTGACGACTCAGAACGCGTTGCGCCTCCGCGGCGTCGAACCAGGGCCGGTCACTGAAGCTCTTGGACGAAAACACCTCTTGGAGCAGCGGTCGAAGCGGCTCGCGGAACCACGTGTCCTCCGGCGTCGAGAACCCGATCTTGTCGTGGCGGTTCCGGACCGCGCCGGGCAGAAGCCCGTTCAGGCCGTTTCGCAGGGGGAGTTTCGTCGTGCCGCCGCTGATCTTCGCCTCCGCCGGCGCGCCGAAGCCGAGCTCGACGAGACGGTAGTCGAGAAAGGGCAAGCGCGACTCGACCGAGTGCGCCATCGAGTTGCGATCGGCAACGCGGAGCAGCGGTCGCAGGCCGTAGACGATGTCCCGCCAGACTTGGGCCTGCAGCGGGTCGCGCGGCTGCGCGACGTCCCGCGCAGCGCCGGACGGCCTTTCTACGCCTCGCGCTCGAAGCCAGGGCGGCGTCCGCGCCGCAGCAGCGAGACGCAGCCGGAGCGAGTTGGGCGAGAGCGCCGCAGCCGTCCGGAGCGCGAGCGGCGCCACGGCGACACCGTGGTTCACGCGCAACGCACGGGCCTCGCGCGCAAATGCCACGATTCGCCCCGAGCGGAGCAGCCCTGCCAGGACGGGCCCGAAGTAGTGCGTGTAGCCGCCCGCGACCTCGTCCCCGCCTTGCCCGTCGAGCGTCACGATCGCCCCGCGGCTGCGCGCAAGCGCGAACACGAGCCATTGCGCGTAGATGCTCGTCGACCAGAATGGCTCGTCCTGTTGGCGGACGAGGCGCTCCACATCCTGCAGCAACGACTCGCCGGTGGGATGCGTGACGTGCGACCGCACCGAAGTGGATCCAACGACCGCGTCGATGTACGTCCCCTCGTCGTGGCGTTCGTCGGCATAGCGGGCGGAGAAGGTGAGCTGCATGTCGAGGGTCCCAGCTCGCGCCCCGCCGCTCAGAAGCCTGTCGACGAGGCAGACGACAGCCGACGAGTCCAGCCCGCCGCTTAGGCACGTCCCGACCGGCACGTCGCTCAGCAGACGATGCGCGACCGAGTCCTCGAGGAGCGCCGCGAAACCATCGGCGAAGTCTCCATCGCGGTACGGGGTCGCGCGCAGGTGATACCAGGCATGTATCGACGGTGCCGAGTCGGCCCGGAGCTCGAGCACGTGCCCCGGTGGGAGCGACTCGATGCCGGCGAAGAACGTCCGCTGGGACTGGTCGGTCAGCCCGAGCGCGAGATAGTCCTCCAAGACACCCTCGTCCGGCTCCGACACACCGAGCAGGCGGACGAGCGCTTTGATCTCGGAGGCGAATGCGAAGGTCGCGCCGTCCCAGCGGTAGAAGAGCGGCTTGACGCCGTACCGGTCCCGGCAGAGCGTCAGGGCGCGCCGGTCCATGTCCCAGATCGCAACGCCCCACATGCCGTTGAAGCGGTGGAAGCAGGCCTCTCCCCACTCGCCGTAGGCGGCGAGAAGCACCTCGGTGTCGCAGCCCGACCGGAACGCGTGTCCCAGCCGCTCGAGCTCGCCGCGAAGCTCGATGAAGTTGTAGATCTCGCCGTTGTACGCGATCCAGAGACGGCCGTCGGCGCTCGCCATGGGCTGATGACCGGCGGGAGTCAAGTCTTGGATCGCGAGCCTTCGGACCCCGAGGCAGAGGTCGGCCCCACGCAGCGGCTCCGCCCCCATCAACGGCGGTAGGCGAAGCTCACCGGGCGTGTCTGCTCCGCCGAATGTCGCGGCCGTTCCGCTCGCGCTCGAAATGAACACATAGCCCTCGTCGTCGGGGCCGCGATGGCGCAGAGTCGTCAAGCAGCGCTCGACCGCGTCTGGGCTCGGCGGCGTGCCACCGCGACACCACACTCCCATAACGCCGCACATCGCTACGCCGCCCGCTCGCGATTTCGCTCGTATGCGCTGCGTGCGGTCGCCGCGATCCTGCGAGGGTCATGCCAGCGCTCGACGTATGCGCGGCCTCGTCGCCCCAGCTCTTCGAGTCGTTCGGGCGGCCCCGTGAGGAGCTCGTGCAACACCGTGTAGAGCGTCTCGGGCATCGCGTTGACGATCGGGAGCTGGCGCCGCATCTCGTCCGGGACGAAGGCGAGGTCATCGCGACGGATGAAGCAGACGGCCGGCTTACCGAGCGCCATCGCCTCGACCGCGAACGCTCCATACCAACCCGCGAGAAGCTGATCGACGACCAGCGTCGCGCGTGCGTAGGTCTTGCGCGCCTCAGCCCTGTCGACGTTCTCGACGAGCTCGAACTGCAGCGGTATGCCGTCGGCACGGAGACGGTCGACGGCCTCGACGACGAATCGCGTTCCCTTCGCCCCTTGGTGCGAGGGTGCATGGACGAGTACTGTCTCGCCACGCTGCGGAGGGCCCGGCTTCCACTCCTGGGGGTCGACGCTTGCGTAGGGCAGGAAACTTGCGCCCTCAGGGAGCACGTGGAGCAGGTCGGGGTTGAGCGCAAAGATCTGGTCGGCGTAGCGCGCGAAGCGTTCGATCCGGACGCGTTTGTGCGCGTCGACCTCGGGCTGGTAATACGCCTCGTCGAGAGTGGCTAGCGGGCTCACATCGAAGTTGTGCAGGCGGTCGCCCTGACGGGCGTCGTCGCCTTGGAATGTCACGACGATCGTCTTCCCGAGATGCCGCAGCAGTGGGAGGTCGCGCTGCTCGACCAACTTGGTGTACGTCTGCCAGAGGGCGCGCAGCGCGCCGCTTTCGCTCGCCGGTGAGTATTCGACGCGAGGAACCCATGAGGGCATGATCGTGAGCCCGAAGGCAAAGTGGATGACGTCGAACTCGCGGCAGGCCCTCCAGAGAAGCCGAAAGCGCCGCAGCTCCCGGCGGGGTAGGGAAGGATCGTCCGCCCAGAGCACTTCATCGGTTTGCATGCCGAACGGGCCGGGATGAAAGGCGACGACGTGACTTCTCAGGCCAATTGCCCGCTCGCCGTCGGCGAGCCCCTGCGCGTTCCCGGCCGTGTTGGTTGGACAGTGCAAGACGCGCAGTTGCTCCATCCGCCCGTCCACTCTAGTCACGACGGCAGGCTTCCTCACCTCCGTGGCGTGAAGGGGTCACGCGGCAGCGCAGCCCTCGGCACCCGCCTCTAGCGCAGGCTCTCGACAAGCCGCTCGAGGCCCTCGCGGAGGTTGATCTCGGGTTCGACGCCCAACTCGGTGCGCATCCTCTTCGTGTCGCCGATGACGTCGCCGTCATGATCGGCCTCCACATATTTCACCCGAGGCGTCTCTCCCACGACGTTTCCGAGCAGCTGGACGAGCGCGGTCAGCGTCACGGTCTCGTTGCCGGCGACGTTGCAGAGGAGCGACGACGGGTGCTGGAGAGCTTGCCGTAGCGCTCGAACCGCGTCGTCGACGTAGATCGGGTTGATGCGGATGCCCGGGTTGCCGAAAATCGTGATCGGCTCGTTCGCAACCACACGCTGCGCGAAGGTCGAAACGAGCATTGCCCCCTGCCCGGGCCCGTAGACGAAGAACGGGCGTAGCACGATCGCGTTCAGCTCGCTCACGAACGGCGCGATCACCGTTTCCGCTGCGTACTTCGACGCGAGGTAGAAGTTGATCGGGTTGACGCGGTCGTCCTCGAGGAAGCTCTCGTCTCCGTGGCCGTAGACGCCGCCGGTGGAGGTGAAGACGAACCGCGCCGCTCCGGCGTTCCGCGCGTACTCGAGGAGCTCGAACGTCGCGCGTACGTTCAGCGCGAAGATGTCCTCCGCGCCGGTGGGGAAGTCGCGGTATCGGCGTGACTGCGCGAGGTGTACGACCGCATCGATCTCGCTCGGGAGCCGGGCCTCGCCGAGCGGACGGCTGAGGTCGTGCTCGATCCACCTGACGCCGGGCCGGCCGCGCGCGGGAACGCGGCCGAGCGCGAACACGTCATGGTCCGCGGCGAGCGAGTCGAGCAGGTTGGAGCCGATGAATCCGGTCGCGCCGGTGAGGACGATCCTCACGTCCCGACGCCTTCGATCGTCCGGACCTGAGCGCGGAGCTCGTGCCAGTCCGAGGGGCCGACGACGCGCGCCGCGAAGAGCCCGCCCACGAACGCGAGGACGAAGAGGATCTTCAGCGAGACGGCGCCCGGAGACTCCTGACCAGGAAGGACGCGAGAAGCCACGGTGAAGACCAACGTCAGGAGTGCGATCGTTCCGGCTCTTCTCCGGTCGTAATCGACACGCCAGAGACGCTGCCCGACGACGATGTACGCGATCGTGAGGAAAAGGTACGCGGCGGCAGTTGCCCACGCTGACGCGACCATGCCCCAGATCGGGACGAGGGCGATGTTGAGGGCAAGGTTGAGCCCGGCCGCCGCCCAGGCGATCCTCGCGAGGTAGCTGGTTCGTTCCATCACGGTCATGGGGCCGGCGGTGATCTGCGTCGTCGCGTAGGCGAGGTAGCCGAGCGCGAGTGGCCCGACTGCGACGGCCGCGCCGTAGTACCGAGGTGTGGCGAGGACGACGAGGATCTCGTGGGCGAACGCGCTGACGAACACGCAGCCGAGCCCGAACACAAGCACGATGTACGTGAAGACGCGGCCGAAAAGCCGTGACGCAGCGGCCGGGTCGTGCTCGTACATCTTGAAGGCGTGGGGGGACCATGCACGTGAGAGCGCAACCTGGAAGAGCCCAAGCGTGGCGGTTATGCTCGCCGCCACCGTGTAGAGGCCGACCGCCCGGAGGTCAGCGAGCTTGGCGAGCACGAAGCGGTCCGACACGGCGAAGATCCAGTAGGCGATCGAGCTTGGCACGAGCGGCCAACCGTAACGGAGCAAGCGTCGAAGCAACGACGAGGAGAAGCTGCGGGAGAGGTGGTCGCGCGCGAGCCAGATTCGGATCGGGAGCGCTGCCGCGAGCGAGAGGTCGAGCGACAGCGCGAGGCCGGTGACGCCCTTGTGAAGGACGAGCACGAAGACGGCCGTCAACGTGATGAGAGCGAGCGTGCCGAACAGGTTCATCGCGGTGTAGGCGACCGGACGGAACGAGTTGCGGAGCACTTCGCCGAACATCCCGTTCATCAGGGTGAGAGGCGTCGAAAGGATCGCGAGGGCGAGGGGGAATGCGTACGAATGGTGACCGAGGAACCACGACGACGTCCACGGCGCGAGCGCCGTCAATGCGACCGACACGGCGACGGTCCACACCGCGAGAAAGCCGAACCACGTCGACGTCAACACCTGCTTTTCACGGAGTGAACGGCACCGGAAGTAGTACCGGACATACGCCGAATCGCTTCCCAGACCGACGACGACGCCGAGCAGCCCGACCGCGGTGACGATGAAGCCCCACGCCCCGTACTGGTCGGCGGCGAGCGCGCGCGTGTAGATCGGAAGCGTGAGGAGACCACCCGCGCGCACGAGGACCTCACCGCCGCCATAGACCACGAGGTCCTTGGCGAGCCGCCGGATCGGATGCGCGTGCGCGCTTGGGTCGTGAGCGTCCGGCGAAGCTTCCACGACCGTCACGCTAGCGCCGCCCTCCTCCGGCCCAGGCGTCGTTCACTAGCTCTTCGAGCATCGCTCCGACCGCCTCGTACGAATGGTGCCTCAATACATAGTCGCGACCGGCTGACCCGAGACGGCGGCGGATCTGCGGGTCGACGGCGAGCATCCGGATGCGCTCCTTCAGCAGCTCCGGCGGCGCGTCCACGATCGGGCAGTCGGACGCGAACGACAAGAGCGAGTGCATGTGAAAGAGGTCGGGACGCCAGTAGTTGAGCACGGGTTTCCCCATGCTCATTCCCTCGATCGCGAAGAGCTCGTAATAGCCCATGACGAATGCGGAGGCGACGATGTCGGCGTTGCGCATCGCCTCTCGGATCTCCTCGTTCGGGGCGCGCTCTCTGATCACGAGGCGAATGGGGAGCCCTTCGCGGCGCAGTTCGTCACAGGCTCGAACCAGGAGTTCGGTCCCTTTCAGCGTGCGGTGGTTCGGGGCGTGGAGGATGGTCACCTCCGGGCTGAGCTCATCCGTCTCGCTAGGAGACCAGGCGTCTGTGTCGATTGCGATCGGAGACACGACGACGCTGTCGAAGCGCGGCAGATAATCGATCATCATCGTCGTGCAGACGATGTGCGACGCCCACCGCGCGTAGTGGTTCACTCGCCGACGCACTGCCCCGGCGCGTGAGCTCATGTCGGGGTCGTAGGCGAGCAGTGCCGCTCGCGTGGGGGCGTGGGCGCATCTGCGGATGTCGATGACGTCGGCTCCGTATGGAATCGCCACGACGTGCTGTCCCGCAGCCCGGCGCAACGGGAACTCCGCCGACGCGAGCGGGGTGCCGCGCAGGCAGCCGCCGTCGAAGTCGAGCACGAGGACGTCGTACCGCGAAATGCTCCACAGGAACGCGGCGTATGGTTGGAGCTGTCGCGCGAACCGATTTCGCGAGAGCCGTGGGAACAGCCCGTCGATGTGGTGATCGAAGTCCTCCCTCCGGTTGATCGCGTAGACGTCGTACACGAGCGAGTCGCTGACGTAGCCACGGGTGCGAAGCGCCTGCGACCAGTACTTGATGTTGATGATCGGCGTGATCCCGAAGAGCACCCGTGGTCGGTGCTCCGAGCCGCGCAGCCGTCGGCGCAGGACAGAGCCGAGCACCAACGGCAGGATGAGGACGCTCAGCGGAATGTGCGCGAGGATGCGCACGAGTCTTCGCACGCGCAGCATCGAGGCGCTGGACATCTAGGCGAACTGCGAGATGGTCAACCGGAGCGCGTCAGCGTACCGCTCTACTCGATCCTCCTCGAGAGGGCTGATCACGGTGTTGAACATTCGCGGCACGAGCCACTCCGCGGTGGGGCACAACCCTTGGTCGTAGATGCGGTGCGCGGGGGTCCGGCGTTCGTTGAAGAGCGGGTAGCGATACACGGGGCTCGGCTTCAAGCCGAACGCGCCGTAGGGCATGAACGACGGGAGGAAGTAGTCGCCGCCGTTCGCGCGCAGCCTGTCCATGAACTCGGAGTATTCGACGCCGAAAGCGTCGCCGGTGAACACTGCTGCCCAGATGTGCCACGTGCTCTCGTTCGCTGGCGGTACGAACTGCGGGCTCAGCCACTCGCAGCCCTCGACAGCTCGTGAGTACAACCCGGCAAGCTCCGTGTCCTGCCTCGTGTAGCCCCGTGCGCGCGGCCATTGGGCGAGTGCGAGCGCGGCGACGACGCCCGCCATCTGGTAGTTCCAGTTGAGCCGCGCCGGCACGCGGCCGAAGCCCTTGTCCATCGACAGCTCGGCGTATTGCTCGTCGTTGATCAGCAGGAAGCCGCCCTGGCCGGTGCTCAACTGCTTTCGATGGTTGAAGCTGAACGCGGCGAAGTGGCCGAAGAGTCCGACCGGCTGTCCGCTACGTGTGGCGAAGAGCGCATGCGCGCAGTCCTCGACCAGCGCGAGCCCGTGCTCGTCGGCGATTGCTCGCAGTGTCTCGATCTCGCAGGCGCTGCCGAAGTGATGCGTCGCGACGATTGCCTTCGTGCGGTCCGTGATCCGCGCGCGAACCGACTCGGGATCGATGTTGAACGTCCGGGAGTCGACGTCGGCGAAGACAGGGACGCCGTTGTGGTACATCGCCGCCATTCCCGCGAACACGACGATGGGATCGACGATAACCTCGTCTCCCATCTGCACCCCTGCGGTCTGGAGGGCGATCGACAACGCGCCCATCGCCGAGCTCGCTGCGATCACGCGCTTCGCCGGATAGTCCTCGGCTATGAGCGCCTCAAGCTCCGGGATGAGTCTCTCCGAGCGACTGTCTTGGTTGTCGTCGAGCCAGCGCCGCAGGCTCTCGAGCTCGGCGTTTCCGTAGCTACGCCGCGCCACGCCCGGCGCCTCCGACCGCCACGGAATCGAGCGAGACCGGCATGCCATCGGTGGCGGACGCCGCGATCGCGGCGATGAGGCCGTAGTTCGCGAGAGCTTCGCCGAACGAGTTCAGCGGCTCCGTCCCATCGTGGATAGACGCCAGCAGGTCATCGAGCTGGAGGTCGAGGTCCAGGCGCTCGGGCGCAGGCGCAAGGCGCTCGGGAGGCATATCGGACCCATCGCCTCTCCGGCAATGCACCTCGTCGTCGACGATGCTGCCTTCGCTCAACCACGCCTGAAGCTCGAACGACCGCGGTCCGAAAGCGGTCGCCGATCCGACGAACTCGCCGAGAGCGCCCGACAAGAACTCGAGCGAGACGGACACCGTGTCGCACGGCCAGTCGGGCGAGAGGTCGTCGGATCGCGTCCGAGCGAAGACACTCGCGACGTCTCCGCCGATCCACCGCATGAGATCCAGGCAGTGAATCGCTCCGCCATGGAGGAACTGGTCCACGCCCGCAGGCGGGCGGCGCATCCAGGGCTTCGCGCCGGTTTTCACCGACGCGACCAGGTTCTGGAGGTAGGTGCCTCGGAGGAGCCGAAGGGCGCCGAGCGAGCCTCCCGCGACGAGTCGTTGCACCTCCGCGAACCGGCGGAAGCGGCAGTTCATCCCGACCTGGAGCGCAACGCCCTGCGCCGCCTCGAGAGCGGCCCCGATCTCGGAGAACCCATCGGCGCTGCGGGCGAGAGGCTTTTCGCAGAAGACCGCTTTCTCGGCGCGGAGGGCGGTCGTCACGAGCTCGACGTGCGAGTCATCGGCCGTGCACACGTAGACGAGGTCAACGTGGTCGAGAACTTCGTCGAGGTTTGTCGTCACCTTCGGGATGCTGTGCTCGTTCGCGAGCGCCTGTGCGGCTTCGCGACTCCGTTCGGTCGAGACCAAACAGGACAGCTCGACTTCCGGACGCGCGGCGAGGACGGCGGCATGCCGTCTCGCCATCGTCCCCGTCCCCACGAGCGCCGCCCGCAGTGGCTCGGCGTCGGCGGATCGCCTGTGCTTCACGCCCACGGCCGCGGAGAGTACCCTCCATGCAGACAGGCTGGCCCTGGATGCTGAAAGAGAATTTCGACCTCGGGATCGCTCCGTCCGCCTCGGTCGCGCCCAGCGCCGAGCTGGATGTGCGGGATCTCTCGGTTGGAGCGGGAGCCGTAATCGAGGAGGGTGTGCACGTCGAAGGCGGCGCGCTCCGACTCGGCGCCGGAGCACGCATCGGCGCGCGGACCCAGGTGCGCGCGGCACACGTTGAGCTCGGATATCGCTCGTCGATCGGATGCGACAGCGTCGTCGGCGCTGTGGGGGGTCGCGCCGACCTGATCGATATCGGCGACTTATCGATGATCGGAGACCACAACACCGTGCTCCTTCCGACCCTCGTCGTCGGCGACTACGTCGCGCTTCACCACCACTCCTTGGCTAGCGGATACGCGCCCTGTGTCATCGGCCACAACACGTGGATCGGCCAGAACTGCATCCTCAATTGCACGGGCGAGCTCGTGATCGGGAACAGCGTCGGCATCGGCGCGTACACCGCGGTCTATACCCACGCCTACAACGGCGAGTTGCTCGAGGGTTGCCAGGTGTGGAACGTCGGGCCGGTCGAGATCGAGGACAACGCATGGATCGTCGGGAGCTTCAACGTCATCTCACCCGGAGTGACGGTCGGCGCGCGCTCGATGATCCTCACCGGGTCCGTCGTCTCGAGGGACGTGCCCCCGGCGCACACCGTCGCCGGAGTCCCGGCGAAGGACCTGACGGAGCGGCTCGTGCCGTTCAAGGACCTTACGTCGGACGAGAAGCTCGAGCTCATGCGTCGCTTTGTCCGCGAGTTCGCGGAGGATGTGCACCCGCGTGACCATGCACCCATCGGCGGCGGGTACGTGTTCGGCGAAGGCGCGTCGGCATTCCGCACCGTCGTCTGTGACACGGCGACAGCCGCCGACTTCGAAGCCGGACCGCACGAGGCGCCGCTCTCGATTGTCTACGCCGGTTCGTTCGACGGCGACTTCGATGACCTCCCGGGCGATGTCGTCCTCTTCGAGATCGCTTCGAAGCGGTACACGAAGCGTCTGACCGACGCCGAATCCCAGCTGATTCGGTTCATGAACGGCTACCGAGCCCGCTTCGTGCCCTACGACCGACCTCGCGTCACCGTTCCGGCGTAACCGACCTCGACCGCCTTGACTGCGGTGCCCTCGTGAGCGAGCCGCTCGAGGAGCGCATCGAACAGTGTCGCCACCCCGTGTCCTAGATTCAGCCGCTCGGCGAGCGCGGCGGGAGTCGCGTCCGCGAGGCGCGGCGTGTCCAGCTTGAGCGCCTCGTAGGCATCGAATCCGGAACTGTTGAGCGCGACGTGGATCGGGTGGAAGTTGAAGATGCGCAGAGCACCTGGGCACCGCGCAAGCGTCGCGTCAAGATCCCAGGTCGGGTCGTCCTGCACCAGCTCGAAATTGTCGTCCCAGCAGTAGGGGAGCCGCAGGAGCGAGCCGGCCCTTGAGCGATAGAGGACAGGCCCGATGGCATACGGCGCGTACGGCAGGAAGACAGACACGTCACGCTGAATCGGCGTCTGGGTCATGAGAGCGTCGAGGATCGGCGTCGACTGGACGAGCGCGTGGGTGCGCACCGTCCTCGCCTCGGGAACGAGCTCCATGCAGTGGGCGAGTACCTCCTCGACCGTCCCGCCGTGGGTCGAGCCCGCGAGGAAGTTCGGGTGGATGCCGAGCTCGAAGAGGTCCGGGCGCGCGCGCAGCCGATCGACAGCGACATTCTCGTCGGTGACGAACCAGGTTGCCGGAATGCCGTGCTCGGCAAGCCTGTCGGCGACAGCGTCGAGGACGTGCGCCGGAGCCCAGTCGGCGTCAAGTGTCACGACGACCGTCATCAGCCGGCCGCCATGTACTCCTGCTGGACGCGCAGCGCGCTGTCGGGCTGGAGGAAGTTCCTGCACCAGTGCTCGAAATTCAGCAATGACCACAGAAGCAGCCGCCGGTTCTGTCGGCCATCCAGGTGCTCCCCGACGAGGTCGCGTACGGCCTCGGGCTCGAGGAACTCGTACATCAGCGCGTCGTCGCTATGCACGAGCGCGTTTATGTACTCAATGCTCTCGCCTCTAAACCAGCTGGCATCAGGGCCTGAGAAGCCTTGTTTGACCTGCGAAGCGAGATCGTCGGAGACGTACTTGGCAAGAGCACGGCGCAGGATGAGCTTCCCGTCGCGCGTTCGCTCGTAGTATCGCTGCGTCTTCGGCCCCGGCTCGTTTTCATTCAGCTTGATGACGTGCTCGAGGTCGCGCAGCTTGAGGCGGAGCGGGACGCGTTGTGCGAATTCGACGAGGTCGTTGTCGAGGAAGGGAACTCTCGTCTCGAGGCTGTGAGCCATGCTCAACTTATCCTCGACGAGCAGAAGACCCGGGAGAAACGTCTTCGCCTCGAGATAGAGCGAGTAGTTAACGTACTCCTCGGGAGAGCGCGGCGGATGGGTGTCCGGCAATACGTCGCGGAAGGTGTCGATCGTCCGGATGTCCGCGATCTCGCTCCACACGGCGGGCTGGAAGAGCCGCTTGATCTCGCTGTTGGGTATCAGGCGGTGCCAGAAGCGGTAGTACTTCTCCACGTAGTGGTCGAGGTCGTCGTTGACAACGGCTCGGTAGTAACGCCACGGGTAACCGGCGAACAGCTCGTCCCCGCCCGTGCCGGACAGCACGACCTTGACGAACTTGCTCGCGAGCCGCGAGATGTAGTAGTTCGGATAGCTCTGTCCGACGCGAGGGTCCTCGAGCGCCCAGACGAGCGCCGGGAGGCATCGCTCCATGTCGCCGGCCTTCAGCACTGCCTCGTAGTGCTCGGTCTTGAGGAGGTAGGAGAGCCGCTCCGCCTTCGCGCGCTCGTCGAACCCGAGCTCGAGGCCGGCGGCGGACGTGAGATCGAATCCGCCAGTGAACGTGCTCAGGTGGGGGAGGTGCCGCGCGGCAACCGCCGTGATGCTGCCCGAGTCCATACCGCCGCTGAGGTAGGCGCCGACCGCGACGTCGGCGACGAGCTGGCGCTCGACGGACTGCCGGAAGAGCCGGTCGAGCTCCTCCATGTACTCCTCGTCCGAGGCGCCGTCCTGTTCGGTGAACTGGAAGTCCCAGTAGCGGCGGACAATAGGCGTGGCGCCGCCCAGGCCGACGCGGAGCCAGTGGCCGGGGGGCAGCAGCTTCACGCCCTCGAAGAGCGTCCCGTCGGTGAAGATGTTCTGGAAGGTGAAGTACTCGAGCAGGTGCGGAAGGCTCAAACGAACATTGACGCTCGGGTGCTGAAGCAAGGCCTTGATCTCGGAGCCGAACACCACGGCCTGCCCGGCAAACGTGTAGTACACGGGCTTCACGCCATACCGGTCGCGCGCGAGGAAGAGCTCCCGCCGGCGGGAGTCCCAGACGGCGAAGCCGAACATGCCGTTGAAGCGGTCGAGGCATCCCTCTCGCCACTCCGCGTAGGCGTGCAGCACGACCTCGGTGTCGCTCCGCGAACGGAAGGAGTGTCCGAGTCGCTCGAGCTCCTCACGGAGCTCGCGAAAGTTGTACAGCTCGCCGTTGTAGGTCAGGACGAGCCCGTCGTACTCCATCGGCTGAGCGGCCGCGTCCGAGAGATCGATGATGGCGAGTCGCCGGTTTCCAAAGCCTGCAGGCCCGGCGCCTACCTGACCCTCTCCGTCAGGCCCGCGATGGGCGATCGCGTCCGTCATGCGACGGACTATCTCGCGCGACGCCGGACTGCCGTCCAGGTTGATGTACCCCGCGATCCCGCACACGACGCTACAGGTCCTCGTGGCCTCGGGCGAGTTCGTCGGCGACGCGGTCCTGCTCGCCATCAGTCATTTGCGCGAAGAGCGGGAGCGCTACCGTGAGCGACTCCGCGATCGCCGCGTTCGGAAGGTCCTCGGGCCGCAGCTCGTAACGGCTGCGGTAATAGCCGACGAGACCGGCCGCATGGGTTCCCTGCCGCGTGGCGATCCCGCGGTTCTCGAGGCGGCTCATCAGGGCGTTCCGCCGCTCGTGCAGGCCGGGGAGATTCTCGAGCGATGGCTCCTCGATCGCGTACAGGCAGACGTAGGCCTGATAGCCGTGCACGTGATCTTCCGGAACGCTGGGGCTGCGGAGCCATTGCAGGTCCGCGAGAAGCTCGTCGTAGCGTGCGGCTCGCGCGCGCCGGCGGTCGAGGATCCAATCGGCACGGTCCATTTGTGCAGAGCCGAGCGCGCCCTGGATGTCGGTCATCCGGTAGTTGAACCCGACGGCCTCGTAGTCGGCAAGGAGGAATGCTCCTTCCCCTGAGTGTCGCGAGTGCTCGGAGCGCGACGCTCCGTGCTCTCGCAGCGAGGTCATCGCCGCCGCGAGCGCCGCGTCCTGCGTGGTCACCATTCCCCCCTCGCCCGTCGTGATCGACTTCCGCGGGTGGAAGCTGAACGCTCCGGCAGCGCCGAACGTCCCCACGTGGCGGCCTCGGTACCAGGCGCCGAAGCCGCAGGCGGCGTCCTCGACGACCCACAGTGAATGCCGGCGCGCCAGCGAGCCAACCGCCTGCATGTCCGCCGCGAGACCGAAGAGGTGCACCGGCAGGATTCCGACAGTGCGCTCGCCCACGAGGCTCTCTGCGTGTCGGATGTCAAGGTTGTATGTCTCGAGGTCGACATCGCAGAAGACGGGAGTGGCGCCCATGTACTCGACGACGTTCGCCGTCGACACCCACGTGAACGCCGGGACGATCACCTCGTCGCCCGGACCAAGGCCGAGCGCAGCCACGGCCAGATGGAGCGCCGTCGTACACGAGTTGGCGGCGAGCGCATGCGCAGCGCCGGTGTAGGCGCAGAACTTCCGCTCGAACTCGGCAACGCGCGGCCCCTGGACGACCCAGCCGGTCAACAGCGGCTCCTGCACGGCTTGCAGCTCCGCATCGCCGAAGTAGGGCTTCGTGATCGGGATCGCCTCCACGCGCTCCGGCGACTCGCCCGATGCGACCTCGGCTGCCGAAGGCCGCTCGATCACGCCTCGGCGGTGACGGTCCACGCCTTGTCGCGCTGGCGCCACTCGATCACCGAGCGGAGCCCTTCCTCCAGCGGGATGCGCGCGGTGAAGCCGAGGTCGCGCGCTGCAGCCTCTGTGCT
Organism: Gaiellaceae bacterium; assembly: GCA_035703805.1. GTDB lineage: Bacteria > Actinomycetota > Thermoleophilia > Gaiellales > Gaiellaceae > Palsa-739. The sequence continues at coordinate 24,655 of DASSXM010000062.1, forward strand.
CCCGATCCGATGGGTGACGAAGCTCTGCGCCTCGGGTCGGTATTCGATCTCGAGGTCGTGACCGGTGATCTGGAGGATGAGGGCGACGAGCTCGTTCAGGCTTGTCTTCGTCCCCATGCCGATGTTGTAGAAGCGATCAGTCGCGTTGCTCTTGAGCGCGAGCACATTCGCTCGCGCGACGTCCTCGACATGGATGAAGTCGTATGACTGAGTGCCGTCGCCGAAGATCACAGGCGGCTGACCCGCATCGAGCCGGTCGAGCACCTTCATGATGACGCTCACATAGGTGCCCTTGTAATCCATCCGCGGCCCGTAGATGTTCATGTAGCGAAGGCCGACGTAGTCGAGTCCGTGTTGCTCGTTGAAGGCTCGAAAGAACTGCTCACCGGCGATCTTTGTCGCGCCGTACATCGTGCGGTTGTTGAACGGGTGGTCCTCGGTCATCGGCGTGAAGAGCGCGTCGCCGTAAACGGAGGCCGAGGACGAGTAGACCACACGCTTCACGCCCGCCTGCTGGGCAGCCTCGACGACGCTGAACGTGCCGCCGACGTTGACGTCGAGCGCCGCCCGCGGCTCGGCGACGCACTCGCCCAGCCAAAGTGCGGCGAGGTGCACGCACAGATTCGACTGCTCCATCAGGCGGACGAGCAGATCGCGGTCCGTGACGCTGCCCTCGACGATGCGCACACGCTCATCGCTCGCGGCCTGCTCGAGGTTCGAGCGGTTCCCTCGGACGAAATTGTCGAGGACGACTATCTCCCGAACAGGCTCTTGCGTGAGCTGGTCGACGATGTGTGATCCGACGAAGCCGGCTCCGCCGATCAGGAGCACGCTGGAGTCGCGGAGGTCAGCCATGAGAGGATGGCAGTCAGGCTAGCGTGAACTTGACGCCGCGATGAGTCTACCTCGGAACCCATTCCGTTGGACCCGGCGTGTCGTGAACGCCACGGCTGCGACGGCGCTCGCGCACTTTACGAGGGGTCGCTCTTACGAGCGGGCGAGTGTTCGCTGGCTCGCGTTTTGGCTTTTGCTTGCGACGCTCCCGCTCGAGACCGTCCTCGTCGTCGCGACCGCGTTCACGATTCCACCGTACATCTACCTCTTGCCGGTCCTGCTCGGGCTCACGCTGTGGTCGGCATCGTTGCGAGACGCCACTCCCTCGAAGCCCGTCGCGATCGCGGTCGCTGTGTGGGTGACCGTCAACGTGCTGTCACTCATCGTCTGGGTCGTAGACCGCCCTCCGCGACCGCACATTCTCGCGCTCTACGGGTCGCTCCGCGCGGGCCCCTTCCGCGGGGTTTTCCAGTTGGCGATCGCCGTCGCATTCCTGCTCGCCCTCCCGCTCACCGCGATGCTTGCAAAGGGGCGCGAGCGCTACGCCGTCGCGATCTTCGTGGGAGGCGCGGCGGTGATCGCGTTGTACGGGGTGTACCAATCGTACGCGGAGTTCTGGCGTCTCCCGCTGCAGACCCTGAGCAACGATCCGTTGACCGCGAGCCGAGGCAACTCCGCTGTTCTCGGCATAAACCGGGCGCGGTCGACGTTCGGCGAGCCGGCATCGTTCGGGGATTACGTTCTCGGGCCGCTCGCGCTTGCAACCTCGCTCGCGATCTGGGGACGCGGGCGGGCGCGGGCGGTGGCGACGGTCGCGAGCGCCGTTCTGTGGGCAGCCATGGTCCTCACCATTTCCGTCACCACGTGGTTCGCCGCCGTCATCTCGGCGATCGTCTTGGTACCGGCGATCGTGCATTCACGGGCGTGGCGGCCTGCCCTTTCCGCCGTCGGCCTCGCAGCTGTGATCGCGTTCGTCGTCATCTGGCCCTTCGTCGCCTCGACGCCCTCGCCGGCGAGCGCCACGCCGACCACGACTGCGTCAGCGACCACGACGTCGGCGACCACGACGGCTTCAACGCCCGCCCCGACCACGACGGCTCCAGCCCCGACGACGACTGCGCCGCCTCCGACGACCGCAGCCGCTCCGACGACGACCGCGCCGGCCACGACGACGTCCGCGCCGCCTCGGACGACCACAACCGCTCCGACGACGAAGACCGCGCGGGCCACGACGACGTCTCGGACGACCACAACCGCTCCGACGAGGACCGCGCCGGCCACGACGACGTCTCGGACGACCACAACCGCTCCGACGAGGACCGCGCCGGCCACGACGACGTCT
>DASSXM010000042.1:0-18894 GCA_035703805.1 Gaiellaceae bacterium
AGGGCTCTGAAGCGACAGGCGCCTGTACTCGCCATTGCGTGCGCCGCGGCACTCGTCGCGGCGGGCGGCGCGTCGGCCGACACGATCGGACAGAAGCAGGCGCAGGCGCGTCAGGTGCTCGCGCAGATCGGTGTGCTCGATGGGAGTCTCCAGCGTGCGAAGTCTCGCTACGAATTGGCGTCGACGAAGCTCGCAGCGATCGAGCGCAGCCTGACGATCAACAAGGTCGGCCTGCGCACTGCGCGCTCGAACTTCAAGACATCACAGATCGCGCTGATGCAGCGGTTGCGCACGATCTACCAAACGCGCGACCAGCAGACGTCGACGCTCGCCGTCGTACTCGGCGCAACGAGCATCAGTGATCTCGTGAACCGCATCGAGGCCGTGCATTCGGTCTCTCAGCAGGATGTCGCCGTGATGACGCAGGTGATCACGTTCAAGCATCAGATCACGGTTCACGAGCATGCCCTTGTGCGCGCCCATCACGCGCAGGCGCAGTTGGTGCGTCAGCGCCTCGACGCGAAGAACGCGATCTCGTATCAGCTGCAGAAGCAGCAGGGCCTCTACAACTCGATCAAGGGTCAGATCGCCGGACTCATCGCGGCCGAGCGCGCACGTCAGTTGGCGCTCGCGCGGCAGGCGCAGCAGCGGCTGACCGCCTACGAGGAAGCACAGCGGCTGCAGAACCCGGGCTTCGGCGTCGGCGCGGTGGGGGCAGACGGGATCTCCATCGCCCCGCCGTCGCAGTACACGGGCGCCGTCGGCATCGCGATGCGCTACCTCGGCACGCCGTACGTTTGGGGCGGGTCGAGCCCGGCAGGTTTCGACTGCTCCGGCTTCGTCGCCTACGTCTACGGACAGATGGGCGTCTCGCTCCCGCACTACACGGGTGCGCAGTGGAACGTCGGCGTTGCCGTTTCCCGCAGCGACCTCCAGCCTGGCGATCTCGTCTTCTTCGACGGGCTCGGCCACGTCGGGATCTACATCGGCGGCAACGAGTTCATCCACTCGCCGCACACCGGCGACGTCGTGAGGATCTCGAGCCTCGACGAGGCCTGGTACGCCGCGACGTACGACGGCGCGCGGCGGATTACCGGCTAGCGCGCGCTTCCCGTCGCAGCGACAGCCAGAGCACGACGGCGACCGCGAGCGGCAGGAACCACCACGCTGCGACGTCCGCGGCGGCGATCGCCGCGGTGATGCCGATCCCGAGCGCAACGCCGGCCGCGGCTCGCCAGTCGTCGCCGACGACGAAGTTCCACCAGAAACGTCCGAAGGCGGCGACTTTCTTCATGCGGCGACCAGCGCGACGCGGCGGCGCCGTAGGAGCGCGACGGCGGCGAACGAGAGGGCAACGACGAACGCGAGCACGACGGGGAGCGCTGCGTCGTTGCCGGGCCAGCTTCCGCCGGCGCCTTCGGTCGCCCAGAAGATCCCGAACGTCGTGAGCATTACGCCGACGGCGAACTTCATCGTGTTCTCGGGTACGCGCGCGAGCGGCGCGCGTACGAGGACACCGACCGTGGCGACGAGCACGAGCGCTGCGCCGGCAGCCGCCGCCGCGAGCCCGACGTTCTTGCCGCTGCTGCCGAACGTGATGACGATGAACGCGACCTCGAGCCCTTCGAGGAGGACGCCCTTGAACGAGAGCGTGAAGCCGTACCAGTCGAGGCCCGCGCGCTCCTCGTGTGCCGCCGTCTTCGCCTCGGCGATCTCGCGCGCGAAGATCGCGTCCTCGTCGTGCAGCGCCTTGTAGCCACTCGCGCGCAGGATCGCCTTCCGTAGCCACTGCAACCCAAACGCGAGCAGCAGCGCGCCGACGAGGAGGCGCAACGCCGAGATCGGGATGAGGGTAAGTGCCGGACCGAGCGCGCCGACGATCGCCGCAAGCGCGACGGTCGCCGCGCCGAGACCCGTGAGTGACGAGCGCCAGCCGCGCGTGATCCCGGACGCGAGCACGATCGTGAGCGCCTCCACCATTTCCACCGCGCACGCGAGGAACGCGGATGCGAAGAGAAAGCCCGCTGTCACGCGTACAGCTGGTCGATCTGGTCGGCGAAGTGCTCGTGTACGACGCGCCGGCGGAGCTTCAGCGTCGGCGTCAGCTCGCCATCCTCCTGCGTGAAGTCGCGCGGAAGGATCGCGAAGCGCTTGATCTGCTCGACGCGCACGCGGTCGCGGTTGACCTCGTCGACGAGCGTCTGCACGAGCTCCTGCGGGTCGCGCCCTGAGGCATCGACCTCCGCCGGATCGAGCGTGATGAGTGCCGTCACATACGGCCGCCGGTCGCCGACGACGAGCGCCTGCGAGACGAACCGCGACGCTTTCAGCGCGTTCTCGAGGTTCTGCGGCGAGATGTTCTTGCCGCCTGCCGTGATGATCAGGTCCTTCTTGCGGTCTGTGATCTTGAGGAAGCCGTCCGCGTCGACTTCGCCGACGTCGCCGGTGCGGAACCAGCCGTCCTCCGTGAACGCGGCCGCGGTCGCCTCGGGATCCTTGAAGTACCCGGCGAAGACGGTGTCGCTGCGGACGAGGATCTCGCCGTCATCGTCGAGCTTGAGCTCGCACCCTTCGACGGTGTGACCTACCGTGCCGATGCGGAAGTTCTCCGGGTCGTTCACGCTGAGCGAGCTCGATGTCTCGGTGAGCCCGTAGCCCTCGATGACGGGCACGCCGAGCGAGTGGAAGAACTCCATGACGTCGACGCCGAGCGGCGCAGCGCCGGAGATGCCGAGGCGCAGCCGTCCGCCCAGCCGCGCGCGCACCTTCTTGAAGACGAGAGTGTCTGCGATCGGGTTCTTCGCGCCGACGCGCAGCGCCCAGCGCCCGATCGCGCGCTTCAAGCCGCTCGAGCGCTCGATCTCGCCGACCACGTTCGCATGGATCTTCTCGTACACGCGCGGGACCGCCGGCAGGATCGTCGGCTTCACGCGGGCGAGCGCTTCCGGCACACGCGTCGCATCGCTCACGAGCGCGAGCGTCGAGCCGTGGAAGGCGGCGCCCTGGTGGACGATGCGCGCGAAGCTGTGCGCCATCGGCAGGAAGAGCAACACGGAGTCCGTTTCGTCCTGCAACGTGTTCTGCACTCGGATGGCCGCGGTGACGAGGTTCTTGTGCGTGAGCATGCAGCCCTTCGGCGGCCCAGTCGTCCCCGACGTATAGATGAGCGTCGCGAGATCGTCCTCCGCCGGTTCGTCGTACGGCTCGGAGCGGTCGGGCTGTGCGAATTCGTCGAGCTCGTCGAAGCCGACGACGGGTCCGCTGTACACCGAGGCGAGCTTGGCGCGCTGCTCGTCGTTCTCGACGAAGACGAGCACCGTCTCGGAGTGGCTGAGGATGTACTCGCACTCCTTCGCCGAGTTCGTCGGGTAGAGCCCGACGACGACGGCACCGATCGACATGATCGCCCAGTCGAGGAGCACCCACTCGAGCCGGGTGCGCGAGAGGACGGCGACCGCATCGCCGGGACGGACGCCGCGCGCGAGCAGGCCCTGCGCGAGCGCTTCGACCCTGGCCGCCGTCTCCGGCCAGGAGACGGGCGTCCAGCCGTCCGCATGCTCCTCGAGATATGCGGGGGCAGAGCCTCCTTCGGCCACCACGCTCCGCCAGAGCGAGAAGGCCGTGCGCGTGGTCTGCGCGTAGGTGGTCGCCACATCGGCATCGTAAGGAAAAGGAGACTTTGACCCTGACTAGAATCTCGTCTGTCCCATGAGAACCATCTGGAACGGCTCCATCAGCTTCGGCCTCGTCAACATCCCGGTCGGGCTCGCCCTCGCGACCCAGCGGAACGACGTGGCCTTTCGCACGCTGCACCGGGGGTGCGGCACCCCGATCAAGCAGAAGCGCTGGTGCCCGTTCCACGAGCGCGAGGTCGAGCCGGAAGAGCTCGTCAAGGGCTGGGAGGTCGCGAAGGGCGAGTTCGTGCTCGTCGAGGAGTCCGACCTTGAGGCGGTCGCGCTTCAGCGCTCGCAGTCGATCGACATCTTGCGGTTCGTCAAGCTCGCCGACGTCGATCCGGTCTTCTTCGATCGCACGTATTACCTCGCTCCCGCGAACGCCGACGCGCAGCGTCGTCCATACGTGCTGCTGCTCCGCGCGATGCAAGAGTCGGGAACGGCTGCGGTCGGCAAGTTCGTGCTCTGGAACAAGGAGAACCTCTGTCTCATCCGGCCGCAGGGCGATGCGCTCGTGCTCGAGACGTTGTTCTTCGCCGAGGACGTGCGCTCGAAGGAGGAGATCGTCGACGCCGTCGGCGCGACGGAGATCAAGAAACCCGAGCTCGCGCTCGCGGGCCAGGTCATCCAGAGCCTGATCGGCGAGTGGAACGCGGAGGACTTCGAGAACGAGTACCGCAACGACGTGCGCGCGATGCTCGACGCGAAACTCAAGGGCGAGGTGATCGCGCGGCCGGAGCCGGTGCTCGAGACGCCGGTCATCGATCTCATGGAGGCACTGCGGCGCAGCGTCGCCGACGTGCAGGGCAAGCGCGAGGCGGCCAAGCCTGCCGCCAACAAGACGAAAGCCGCCTCGTCGGGCGGCTCACGTCGCAAAGCGCCGGCGCGCAAGAGCGCCTAGTTCTTCTAGCTCTGCTGCGGCGACGATCCGATCGCGGACAGCTGCGCCTGGAAGAGGAACTTGTCGATCTTGCCCTGATAGATCGGCACCCCTTCCTGCATACACACCTTGATCACCTCCTGTCGATCGATGCCGAGCTCTTTCGACAGTTCTTCGGGCGTGAGGTGATTCGCCATGCCGAGTGTGCTCCTTCCTTCGGGTACGAAAAAGCCCGCCGGCACCGAGCGCTCAGACGGGCTAGTCCCCACCCTCACTTGTCGTTCCGACGGGCATCACTCGGCCCGCCCTGCCAGCAGATCCATTACGACAAGAATATGCCCTCGTGAGGACGAGCGCCACACCTGGCCTGGAGGGCTTCGTTGAGCGGCAGATCGCCGTGGGGGAGGCCCGCATCCGTTATCTCGCCGCCGGATCGGGGCCGCCTGTCGTCCTCGTCCACGGCCTGGGCGGCGCCGCTCCGAACTGGCGGCTGATCGCCCCCGACCTCGCGCGCGACCATCGCGTGCTCATTCCCGAGCTGCCCGGGCACGGCGGGTCGGATGCGTTGAGCGCGACGACGCTCGATCCGTTCGCCGACGCGGTGCTTGCGGTGCTCGAGGCGGAGAACGCGCTGCCGGTCGTGTGGATCGGACACTCGCTCGGCGGCATCGTCGGTCTACGTGCGGCGGTGCGCCGGCCGGAGGCCGTGCGCGGCGTCGTGCTCGCAGCCGCGGCTGGCATCACGTCGGGAAGAGGCACTGCCGTCGCGAACGTGACGATGCACAGCTTCGTGCACCTCGGCAAGGTCGTGACGACGCAGCGCCGCCGGCTCGCGCGCTCGCCACTCGGCCGGACGCTCGCGTTCGGCTGGTGGGGCGTCGCCGATCCCGTCGCGCTCGAGCCGGAGATGGCCGAGGCCTTCCTCGAGGGCCCGTCGCGGCACACGAACACGACGTCCGCCGGCCGCGCGCTCGTCGCCACCGACCCGCGGCTCGAGCTCGACCGCGTCCAGTGTCCGTGCCTCTGCCTCTGGGGGACGCACGACAACTGGGTGCCGCTCGCAGACGGATTCGAGTATGCGCGCCGTCTGAGGGCGCCCCTGCGGACGATCGCCGACTGCGGCCATCTTCTGATCGGAGAGCGCCCCGAGGTCGTCCTTCGGGCGCTCCGCGAGTTTCTCGCCGGGTTGGGTTAGCGAAGGTCGGATCGGGAACAGCGGGCGGATGGAGCAGGCAGACCGGTTCGCAAATCCTTTCGATGCAGACCTGCGCGTGCTCGAGCGACTGCGCGAGATGGGGTGCGATGCATCGCGCCCGCGCGGCACTCGTCACTTCATCTATGCGCCGACGCGAGACGAAGCACAGGCGATCGCCGGCGTGCTCGAACGCCAAGGCTGGGAGACGTGGATTCAGGAAGACGACGAGATTGCACTCGTCACCGCGTCGTGTCTCCGCGTGCTCACCGGTCCGCTCGTGCGCGAGACACGCGCGCACTTGACGGCACTCGCCTCACAGCACGGCGGTCAGTACGACGGCTGGGAGGCAGATGCCCGCTAGCTAGCGGCGGCCGTCTCGAACGGAATCACCTCCGCTCCTTCTCCTTCGTCGTCACGGCGTGGACCCGAGAGGAAGTCGACGCGCTGCGCGACGACTTCGACCCTCGTTCGCCGTTTGCCTTCCTCGTCCCACGAGCGGCTGCGCAGGTAGCCGCCGACGCCGACGCGCTGGCCCTTGCTCAGGTACTCGGCGCAGAGCTCACCCTGACGGTCCCAGACGGAGACGCCGACGAAGTCGGCTCCCGCGTCGCGCCCGCCGCGTCCGACCGCGAGTAGGAAGCTCGCCACCTTCTTCTCCTCGCCGACTTCTCGAAGCTCCACGTCGGTCGCGAGGTTGCCGATCAAGCTCACGTTGTTCATGCATGCGACGGTAGGCCACGAATCGTCACGAAAGAGTCAGGGCTTCGTCTCGGTTCACAGCTAGACTCGGGCACGGTCATGGGCCTCTTCAACTCACTCTCAGGCTTCGGCGGCCGCGACATGGCGGTCGACCTCGGCACGGCCAACACACTCGTGTACGTTCGCGGCCGCGGCATCGTTCTCTCTGAGCCTTCCGTCGTCGCGATCGACTCGCGCACGGGTGAAGTCCACGCCGTCGGCGTCGAGGCGAAGCGCATGCTCGGCCGCACGCCGGGGACGATCCAGGCGATTCGCCCGCTGAAGGACGGCGTCATCGCCGACTTCGAGGTGACGGAGCAGATGCTCCGGCACTTCATCCAGAAGGTGCACCAGCATCGCTTCGCGCATCCGCGCGTCGTCGTGTGCGTTCCGTCGGGCGTGACGGGCGTCGAGAAGCGCGCAGTCGAAGAGGCGACCTTGTCGGCGGGTGCGCGTCAGGCGTACTTGATCGAAGAGCCGATGGCCGCAGCGATCGGCGCCGGACTCCCCGTTGCAGAACCGACGGGGAACATGATCGTCGACATCGGCGGCGGCACGACCGAAGTCGCTGTGATCTCGCTCGGCGGCGTCGTCGTCTCGCAGTCGCTGCGCGTCGGCGGCGACGAGATGGACGAGTCGATCATCAATCACATCAAGCGCGACTACAAACTCTTGATCGGCCAGCAGACCGCCGAGGAGATCAAGCTCGAGATCGGTTCCGCGTGGGACATGAAGGAAGAGCTGCAGGCGGAGGTGCGCGGCCGCGACATGCTCACCGGGCTGCCGAAGACGGTCATCCTTACGTCGGAGGAGATCCGTCGCGCGCTCGACGAGCCCGTGACGCAGATCATCGAGGCGATCAAGTCGACGCTGGACAAGACGCCGCCCGAGCTCGCCGCCGACATCATGGATCGCGGCATCGTGCTCGCCGGGGGCGGCGCGCTTTTGACGGGTCTTGACGAGCGGTTGCGGCACGAGACGCAAATGCCAGTGCATCTCGCCGAGAGCCCGCTCACGTGCGTCGCAGTCGGCTCCGGGCGCAGCCTCGAGGAGTTCGAGGCGATCCACCGCTCGAATCGCGCGCGGCACCGCTCGCGCAACGGCCGCCGCTACTAGAACGGGTCCGAACGATTCCGCCCGCGAGGGCGTATATGTAGGGCGTGAGCGGCGATGTCGTCCATGCGGTGGAGCGCTTTCGCCGCGACGAGGGGCACGTGAACTTGCCGACCGACCGCGGACGCCTCGAATCCATCCTCGACCGCCATCACCGCCGGCTCCGTCGCGTCGTCGTCGGGATGATCGGCGATGCGAATCGCGTCGACGACGTTCTCCAGGAGGCGTATCTCAAGGCGTACCGGCGTTTACCGAAGCGGTTCGCGAACGAGGCGCACGAGGCGACATGGATCTATCGCGTCGTTTACCGCTGCTGTCTCGATGAACTTCGGCGCTCGCGCCGAAGCCGCGAGAGCCCTCAGGCGGAGCTGCACGTGGTCGCTCGCGCGCCACTCGACGTCTCGGATGTTTTAGCTGAGCTTGCTCCGAACGATCGAGGGGTGCTCTTGCTCGTCGACCTGCTCGGGTTCGGCTACGAAGAGACGGCGGCGGTGCTCAAGATCCCACGGGGGACGGTCGCATCGCGCCTCAATGCGGCGCGCGCGAGGTTCGCGAGGACGATCGATGAGTGATCAGAGGGTGCGCGAGGCGCTCGAGCGACTGCCGATCCCGGAGGAGCCGCCTGACTTCTTCGATGACCTTTGGTTGAAGGCCGAACAAGAGGAGCGGGAAGCGGCGCGGCGCTGGCGGCGGATCGCCGTCGCGCTCATCACTCTCGTCTTCGTCGCCGGGACAGCCGCGGGCGTCTTCGCGGTCGGCCGTGGGGCGGGTGCAACCGTCGTCGATCGAACGATTGCGTGCCGGGTGATCACGAACCTCGACAGCGGCTCGGTCTATATCGGATCGGAAGTCAGGTTGCCTCCGGACCACGTGAACGGCGGAGTCTTCTACCAGCCGGGCTCCCTCTGGGTCGCCGGTAACGCAGGCGCCAAGCCCCAGCTCACTTATGTGCAGGTGTCGAAGTTAGTGAAGGGCGGTTACTCCTTTGACGGAACCATCTGCAAGAAGACGGCGGCGATTCCGTTAGCGCGGTCGGGGCTTCCGTCGCTCGGCACCTTCTCGCGCGCGGGCAACGCACGATTCGATGAGTCCTGCGACGTTGCAAAGGACAGCCTGGTCACCGTTCGCATTCGTGTGACCGAGTTGTCGGCAAACGAGCCCACCGGGGCAGTGCTCGCGATTCGATCGGGCAGGCGGCAGCGGCCGACGGCATTCGTCGAATGGACGCCGACCCGAGTACGCGCATGGCTGGCTGCGGGTTGCATCCAGCGATGAACGATTCAGCGTTCCGCGGTGTTCTTTAGCTCAGTGGAGGCTGTGGTCGCCCAACCGTTAGCTCTCCAAATCGACGACGTGCACGAGCGCGTGCGAGACGTGGAGGCCATCTCCCATCGGCGCCGGTTCGAGAGCCTCCTCGAGCGGCACGAGGCGCGGCTGCGTCGTGTTGCATTCGGGATGCTCGGCGACGCGCATCGTGTGGACGACGTTCTCCAGGACGCGTTCGTCAAGGCGTACCGCAAGCTGCCGGCGCGCTTCGAGAGCGTTCAGCAGGAAGCTGCTTGGCTGTACCGCATCGTTCATCGGACGTGTCTGAACGAACTGCGCGGCCGGCGACGGCGGCCCGAGTTTGCCGGATTGCCTGAGGAGGCGCACGCGCCGAACGAAGACTCGCTTGCCGTCGCGGCGGCGCTCGCCGAGCTGTCCGTCGACGCGCGTGCGGTCGTCCTCCTCGTCGACTTGATCGGCCTCGACTACGAGACCGCGGCGTCCGCGCTCCGCATTCCGCGTGGCACCGTCGCATCGAGGCTCAACGCCGCGCGCACGAAGCTGAAGGCGATCCTCGATGCCTGAGCTCGACGATCTCGTCCCGCCGCCGCCGAGGGGCACTTTCCACGAGCAGTTGTGGGAGAAGGTCGCCGCCGCCGAGCATGCCGCGGCTCGGCGCTGGCGCATGATTGCCGTCGCCGCAGTGACGGTCGCGATCGCTGGCACCAGCGCCGCAGGTGTGCTCGCCTTTGGCAGCGGCGGAGCCGGACCTCTTGATCGGACACTCTCCTGTCCTGCACCCCAGAACAGGCTCGACGTGCTCGCGGGTGTGAGGGGACCGTCGAAGTTCGTCTATCAAGCCGGTTCGCCGGACCCAAACAAGGCTGTGCCTTTTCACCGCGGCTGGCCTGTCCACACCAAGCTCGTGGCCCATCCGGCACTCGTTGAGGTCGACGCGGGTCGCCACATCATTCTCAATCAGGGCATCATCACGCTCTACCAGACGACGTTCGCCGGCGCCTCGCCGTCGTACAAGAGCGGCTACTCGTTCGACGGCACTGTGTGCAAGCAGGCGAAGACGATCCCGTTCACATCAGCGGGTTTGAAAGAGATCGGTGTTTTCACGGGTGCGCAGGGTGCCGGCGTTAGCGCGGAGTGTCCGATTGCTTCGCCAGCAACTCTGAGGATGCGCGTGACGCTTAAGTCCGGCACGCCGACCGCTGCGACGCTCACGCTCCGAGGTGGCATGGACCTTCGGCTCGCCGCGTACGTTGAGTGGACGCCGAAGCGCGTTTCCGTATGGCTCGCGGCCGGGTGCGACCCGTACGGCGCTCCTTCTGAGTGACGGCATTTCTCGCGCGGCGGCTCGTGCTCGCGGTCGCCGTGCTGGCGGGCGTGACCTTCGGCTCGTTCGTCTTGATCGCGACGAAGTTCAGCTCGCAGTGCACGAGTCAGTTCACACCGGCCGGTGTCGCGAACCCACCGCTCGCCGGCACCGTCCCGCAGGCGGGGTCGCTCTACTGGGACTGGGTCAAGGGCATCCCGAGCGGGCGCAGCTTCGGCGTCGTGTGCGGCGGCGAGACGACGAGCCAGGTTTGGCCCGCGTTCGTGCACACGGGAGCGTTGCTCGGCGCGACCGCGCTCATCGTCCTCTTCGCGGCTCTTGCGCTGGGAACTCTCGCCGCGGCTCGTGCGGGCTCGGCGTGGGACACGAGTCTGCGCGGGTTGTCGTATGCGGCGTGGGCGGTGCCGCCGTTCCTGCTCGCGATCATCCTGCAATCCGTCCTGCGCTCTGTGAGCAGGCACGGCTTCCACTGGTTCTCGATCTACGGCTGGCCGGCTTCGTGCCTCTCGGGCGCCGGCGCTTTCTATCCGTGCGGTCCGACCGGCGGCACTGCGCATCACTTGCTCGAGATCCTGCGGGCGCTCACGGTGCCGGCAGTGGCCCTTTCGGTCGCGTTCATCGGCCTGCACAGCCGATACCTCCGATCGTCGCTGCTCGTCGCGCTGAACGCCCCATACACGACGACCGCGCGGGCGAAGGGACTTCCGGAGCGCACCGTAGTGCTCAAGCATGCGCTTCGCAACTCGCTCGCGACCTTCACGAGCGCGCTCCTGCTCGACTTCGGTGCAATCTTCGGCGCTGCGCTCGCCGTCGACGTCGTCTTCGGTCTGAACGGACTCGGATCGCTGCTGCTCACGGAGGTGGGCGGTGTCGGCGGCGGTGACGGTCCGCGCTATCTGAACCCGTACGCGATCGAGACGCTGCTCGCGACGGCGGCACTGTTCGTCATCGCGGCGTCGGTGGTTGCCGAGATCGCGGTCGCGTCCTTCGATCCGAGAACGAAGCTGCGATGACGAGCGCACGGCGTGGCCTGGCCGCACAAACTCTCCGCCGATTCGCACGCAGGCCGGTCGCACTGTCGGCGCTCCTCGTCTTCGTCGCAATTCTCGTCGGTGGCGCGCTTGCTCACGTGATCGCACCGAACGGCTGGAACGTGATCGATCTGTCGCCTACGGCGCTGCATCGCGCGCCGTCGTTCGCGCATCCGTTCGGCACGGATGAGATCGGGCGCGACGTGCTCGTGCGCACGCTCTATGGGGTGCGCACCACGGAAGAAGTTGCACTCGCCGGCGCGGCTATCGCGGCGCTGCTCGGTGTGATCGTCGGAGCGCTCGCCGGTTACTACGGAGGCTGGCTCGACGCAGTCTTGATGCGCGTATCCGATCTGATCACGTCGTTTCCGGCGGTCATCCTCACCCTCGCGGCGATCGTCTATCTCGGCGAGCCGTTTCCGCACGATCTCATCCTCATTTTCGGCGGATACATGTGGGCCGTGGTCGCCCGCGTGGTTCGAGCGCACATTGCGTCGCTGCGCGAGCAGGACTTCGTCGACGCGGCGCGTGCACTCGGTGCTTCGGACGCGCGCATCCTCGTTCGCCATCTGCTCCCAAATGTCGGCGGGACGATCCTCGTCGCCGCAACGGCGCTCGTCGGCCAGATCGTGCTGATCGATGCGACCGTCGAGTTCTTCTACTACGGCCTGCCCGCGTCGGTCGCGCCATCCCTCGGCAATCTCGTGACGGCGGCCGTCCAGGTTAAGTTTGGATTCACGTCGAACCCGACCCCCGGGGCGGGTTCGTGGTGGATCTGGCTCTTCCCCGGCCTCGTCCTCGTATTGATCCTGGTCTGCGTGAATCTCGTCGGGGATGCGCTTGACGCTGCGCTCAATCCGACTACGGCGCGCGGCTGACACCAAACGGCAGCGACCAGGTCGCGACCTGGTCGCGGGACGTGGCCCGATAGGGCAGGCGGCCACTCCGATAGGCCTCGCCTCTCCGGGCGGGCCGATAACCTAGGGGCCCAGTGGCTCCTCCGCACCGCAGCGCGCGCGTGGCGGTGCTGGCCTCCTCGGCTCAGCGCTCCAGGTCGGATCGGTACCCCTCGAGGGTCCGCAGCAGCACGGTCCGGCGGCTCCTGCTGGCCGTTCTCGTCCTCCTGGCCCTCGCCCTCTTGACCATTTCCTTCCGGTCGCCGACCGGCGGGGCGCTCCACGACATCCAGGGCTACGGCTCGTCGGCGCTGCGCCCGTTCCAGGTCGCGGCCGACCGCGTCGCGCGCCCGTTCCGCGACGCCTACAACTACGTCAGCACGCTCGCGAACGCGAAGCACGAGAACGCGAAGCTCCGCCGCGAAGTGCGCGACTGGCGCGCGCAGGCGCTCGTCAACCTCGCCGCGCAGAAGCAGAACGACTCGCTCAAGGCGCTGCTCAACTTCGAGCAAGGCCCGTCGTACCCGAAGGACTACCGCGCCGTGAACGCGTCCGTCATCTCGTTCCCGAGTGGTCCGTTCGACGAGCAGCTCACGATCTCCGCCGGCGCGAACAGCGGCGTCACGCTGCTCGCGCCTGTTATGAGCGCCGACGGGCTCGTCGGCCACGTGACGAACGTCGGCCCGTCGACGGCGCGCGTGACACTCATCACCGATCCCGACAGCTCGATCGCGGCCGTCGATCTCACGACGAAGGTGACGGGTCTCATTCGCCACGGGCAGGGGAGCACGCTCATCCTCGACCGCGTTCCGAAGGAAGCCGTGGTCACGAAGGGCAACATCATCGTCACGGAAGGGACGCAGGACCGCCGCTATCCGGACCTGTACCCATACGGGCTGCCGATCGGACAGGTGCTGTCGGTCGGGCGCAGCGACATCGCGAGCTTCCTCACTGTTCAGGTGACGCCGTTCGCGAATCTCGGCGCACTCGACGCAGTCGCCGTTCTCATCTCGACGCAGCCGACGCCGAGCCTGCCATGAGCGTGGGCGATGCGGTGAAAGCGGCCGCGGTGCTCTTCGTCGCGGCGATCATGCAGGTCTCGATCTTCGCGCAGGCGCACATCCTCCACGGCGTGCCGGATCTGTTGCTCGTCACGCTCGTGTCCGTTGCGCTCCTGCGCGGGACCATCGTCGGCGCGGCCGGCGGCTTCTTCGCCGGGCTGCTCGTCGACACGGCGACGCTCGGCCAGCTCGGCCTCACGTCGCTCGTGCTGACGATCGCCGGCTACTGGATCGGCCGCTACGGCGAGACGACGGGACGCGACCGCGGACACGCGCCGTACCTCTCGGTCGCCGTCGTCACAGCGCTCTACACGTTCGGCGTCCTGCTCGTGCAGTTCGTGCTTGGCGAGCATGCGCCGGCCGGGCCGATGCTCCGCGGCCTGCTCCCGTCGATCGCGCTCAACCTCATCATCACGGCGCCCGTGTACGGGCTCGTCCGCCGCTTGCTGCGCGCGCTCGAGCGCGCCGATCTAGCCACCGAGGTGCACCTGTTTGGCTAGCACCACTGCAAACGACATCCCGGACGTCGAGCCGAACCGGCTCGGGCGCCCGTCGATGCGCGTCGGGATCCTGGGCTCGATCGTGTTCGTCGTGTTCGCGGCGCTCTTCCTCCGCCTCTGGGCGCTGCAGGTGCTCTCCGGCCCGAAGTACGTCGGCCAGACGCAGCGGCAGGCCTTCCTGAGCGTGCGTGTGCAGCCGCCGCGCGGGACGATCCTCGACCGCTACGGCAGGCCGCTCGTCATGAACTCGGCCGCCACCGTCGTACAGCTGTGGCCGTCGGATCTACCGACGGTCTACAGCGACCGCCGCGCCGAGCTTGGTGCGATCGCGCGCGCGACGCAGGTGCCGCTGTACGAAATCTCCGCGATCATCAAGTCGCATCGCAACGAGCCGTTCGTGACGATCCGCGAGCCGGCGAGCAAGGATATGGTTGCGTACCTCTCGGAGCGGGCCTCGGAGTTTCCGGGCGTGACGCTCGGCCGCGCCTACATCCGCCACTCCCCGTACGGATCCCTCGCGGCGCAGGTGCTCGGCTACACGGGCGAGATCTCGCAGGCACAGCTGAACCAGGACGCGAAGGGCGGCTATGTCCAGGGTGACGTCATCGGCCAGGCGGGTCTCGAGGCCTCGTACGACAGTTACCTCCGCGGCGAGGCCGGTGCAGCGCGACTGCACGTCGACTCCCTCGGCCGTCCGCGCAGCGCGATCCAGCTGACGACGCTGCCGAAGCCGGGCCACGATCTGCGCATCACGCTCGACGTGAAGCTCCAGCAGGCGGCCGAGCGCGCGCTGCAGTACGGCATTCAGCTCGCGCGGAACAACGGGAAGTGGGCGGCGAGCGGAGGCGCGATCGTCGCGATGGATCCCAGCGACGGCGCGATTCTCGCGATGGCGTCCGCGCCGACTTACGAGCCGTCCGTATTCAGCGGACGCGTCACCGAGCGCCAACTCGCCGCGCAAGGGCTTACGCCGAAGACCGCGCTCGCGAAGAACTACCCGTCGCTCAACCGCAACTTGCAGGGGCTGTATCCGCCGGGCTCGACGTTCAAGCCGGTCACCGCGCTCGCCGGGATGGAAGAGAACATGTTCTCCCCGTACGCGTACCAGCCGTGCACGGGAACCTTCAGCTCCCCGCAGGACCGCTCGCACCGGACGTTCCATAACTGGGACCCGAACGTGCACCAGCAGATGGACCTGCCGACTGCGCTCGCGTACTCGTGCGACACGTACTTCTACCGCCTCGGCAATCAGTTCTACAACCTGCCGGCCGACCGCGGCCAGCCGCTGCAGCGCTGGGCCGAGGCCTTCGGCTTCGGGCAGCTGACGCACACCGACGCAGGCCCGGAGGTGCAGGGCCTCGTTCCGACGATCGGCTGGCGCGAGGCGACGTACACGTCGATTAGCGATCCCGGGCACTGGCAGGTCGACCGCCTCTGGAAGCCGGGCGACTCGATCGAGCTCGCGATCGGACAGGGCAACCTGCTCGTGACGCCGCTGCAGCTGACGCGCTTCTACGCGCTGCTCGCAAACGGTGGCAAGCTCGTGCAGCCGCACCTCCTGCTCGACGTCGAGAATCCGAACGGCACGGCGGTGCCGGTGCCTTCGTTCGCGGCGCCGAAGCCGGTGAACATCGACCCGGCCGCACTCGCGGTCGTGCGCCAAGGGCTCGTGGAGGGAACGCACCTCCCGTTCGGCACCTCGTACGGCGTCTTCGGCCACTTCCCGGTGTCGATCGCCGGTAAGACGGGGACGGCCGAGAAGGTCGTCACGCTTCCCGGATACACCGGCATCCAGGACCAGTCGTGGTGGTGCGGGTACGGGCCGACGGACAACGCGAAGCTCGTCGTCTGCGCGCTCATCGAGAACGGCGGCCACGGCGGCACCGCTGCGGCGCCGGCGGCTGAGCGCGTGTTCTCCGCGTTCTTCCACGTCAAGACGACGCAACTCGGAAGCATTCACAGCGACTGATGCTCGAGTACGCCGGATCCCGGAGCGGGTTCAGGACGCAGCGCGACGAAGGCGCCGCGCTCATGGGTGTGCTCCGCTCGCTCGACTGGCTGCTCGTCGCCGGCATCGGCGGGCTCGTCGCCGTCGGGCTCTGGGCGGTCGCCGGCGTCACGCGCTTCGACGTCGCGCACAACCCGAGCTACTACCTCGACCGGCAGATCGGCTACGCGATCGTCGGGCTCGTCGCACTCATCGTGGCGGTCTGCATCGACCCCGAGCTGTACCGGCGCTACTGGCGGCCGATCTACGTCGGCACCGTCGGGCTCATCGCCGTCGTGCTCCTCATCGGCCGCGCCGCACGCGGCTCGACGCGCTGGATCAACGTCGGCTTCTTCACCTTCCAGCCGTCGGAGTTCGGGAAGCTGCTGTTCGTGCTCGCGCTCGGCGGCTTCCTCGCCGACCGAGCGCGGAGCGCGAACGACCCGCGGACGACGCTGCGGCTGCTCGGCTTCGCAGTCCTCCCGATCGTCCTCGTGTTCGCGCAGCCTGACCTTGGCACTGCGCTCGTCTACTCCTCCGCAACGGGCGCGATGCTCTTCGTCAGCGGGACGCCGTGGCGCCAGCTCACGGCGCTCGGGACGATCGCCGTACTCCTCGTCGTCGGCGTCCTCTGGGCCGGCCCGGCCGTCGGCGTCGACCTGCTCAAGGGCTACCAGAAGTCCCGCCTGACCTGTTTCGTGCAGCCCTCGCACTGCTCGTCGTCGTACAACCTCGAGCAGTCCATCGCCGCCGTCGGCTCCGGCCAGGTGAACGGGCGCGGGTTGAACAACGCCACGCAGACACGCCTCAACTTCCTGCCCGAGCACGGGACGGACTTCATCTTCGCGTCGTACAGCGAGCAGCGAGGTTTCGTCGGCGCGTCGTTGCTGCTCGCGCTCTATCTGCTCGTCCTGTGGCGAGGACTGCGAATCGTCGCGACCGCGCGCGATCTCTACTGCGCGATCGTCGCGGGCGGCATCCTCGTCGCGCTGCTGTTTCAGATCTTCATCAACGTCGGGATGACGATGGGGATCGCGCCGATCACCGGCATCCCCTTGCCCTTCGTGAGCGTCGGCGGCTCGTCGATGATCGCGAACCTCGCGGCGATGGGCGTGCTGCTCTCCATCCACGCCCGCAGCCGAGCAGTACGCCGCAGACGATGAAATTGCCCGTCGCGCCCGGCGCGCTGCGCGGGTTGTTCAAGGAGCTGCAGGAGGACGAGCGCAAGCCGCTCGCGATCGGGGGCGCCCACGAGCTCGCACGTGTTCTGGAGCGTGAACTCGCCCGTGGCGGCGATGCGGCAGCGGTGCGTGTCGGCGATCCGACCGGCGCCGCTGCATACGTCCACATCTGCACCGGCCCTGGTCGCGACGAGGTCGCGTTACGGCGCGCGCATCGCGCGCGGGTGCCGATCGTCGCGATCCAGACGGGAGAAGGAGATCCGCCGTACGTCCGCGTGACCGACGTCGTGCGCGTCGGGCCGGGGGAGGGCTTGCCGCTCGACGAGATCGCGCGCGCGATCGCTTCTGCGGTCGGCGAGGACGCAGCGCCGCTCGCCGGGCGGCTGCCGCTGCTGCGCGAGCCGATGTGCAAGCAGATCATCGAGTCGTTCGCGCGCAAGAACGGCCTCGTCGGCGCGGCGGTGTTCATTCCCGGCGTCGATCTGCCCGTGCTCGCGCTCAACCAAGTGCGCATGTTGCTCCGCCTCGACCAGGCGTTCGGGCTCGAGCTCGATCCGCGTGAACGCTTGCCCGAGATCCTCGCGGTCGTCGGGGCGGGTTTCGGGCTGCGCACGGTCGCGCGCGAGCTGCTCGACTTCGTTCCCGTCGCAGGCTGGGCGGTGAAGGGCGGCGTTGCCTACGCCGGGACGCGTGCGCTTGGCGAGGCCCAGCTAAGGCTTCGCTTGCGAAGCCGACCATAAGAGCTCGAGCGCGCTTCGCCGCTCGAGCGCTACTAGGCGGCTGCGGGGCGGAGCTTCGCGCGGCGCGCCTTGATCGCGCGCAGACGCTGGGAGAGCCGGGCCCAGGCCCAAGGCTCGACCTCCTTGTAACGGGTGGCGGACTGCCCGTGCGTTGCCTCGAGATATTCGAACCAGGCGTCGGCCTCCTCGATCAGCAAGAGCTCCTCGGCCTCGGTGCTGTGCTTGGACACGGCTACGACACCTCCTCGTCGTGAATGGGCGGGATCGTAGGACCTAGGCCGGACGACGCCCCTGCTACCCTGGCTCTGTGGTTTCCACCACCTACACGCAGCGCGCGCGCCGCCTCGATTGTCGGGGTGTCGCAGCAGCGCGCTCATATGAAGGAGTTTTCGCTTGCCCTGGTTTCGACGACGAAAGAACGATTCCGACCAGCCGGCCTCTGAGCCGGCTACCCGAGAGGTTCCACCCGAGCCTGTCGTAACCCCTCCGGCCGCCGCCGAGGGCGCGGCCGAGACAACCGATCCCACCAAGCCCAAGCGCCGCCGCGGTAGCCGTGGCGGGCGCGGGCGAAAGAAGCCCGGCTCTCCGACTGCGGCCGCCACAGCCGCACCGGAGAAGAAACCCGAGCCGCGGCAGCTGTCGCAGCGGCAGGAACGCCGCCGCTCCGATCCCGGCCGCCGGCGCCGCGAGGCGCCGCGCCGCGCGCCGCTCCCGGAGGCGAAGCGCGAGCTGCTTGTGTCCGTCGACGTCGGCGAGCAGCGCGTCGCCGTGCTCGAGGACGACAAGGTCGCCGAGGTCTATCTCGAGCGGCCCGAGCGTCGTTCGATCGCCGGCAACATCTATCTCGGCCAGGTCGACAACGTGCTCCCGGGCATGGAGGCGGCGTTCGTCGAGATCGGGCTCGAGAAGAACGGCTTCCTCTACGTCGACGAGATCGTCGGCCCCGAGCTCGAGCGCGGACACGGCCGCAAGATCCAGGACCTCATCAGCCGCGGCCAGACGATCCTCGTCCAGGCGGTGAAGGACCCGATGAAGACAAAGGGCGCCCGGCTGACGACACAGATCTCGCTGCCCGGCCGCTTCGTCGTCTTCGTCCCGCAGGGCGAAGGCCTCGGCGTTTCCCGCAGGCTCGAGGACGACGAGCGCAACCGCCTGAAGGACATCCTCAAGAAGCTCAACGTCAAGGAGGGCGGCGTCATCGTCCGCACCGCGGCCGAGGGCGCATCGGAGGAGGACATCGAGCGCGACCTCGTCTTCCTGCAGCGCTTGTGGAAGTCGATCCAGGCG
>DASSXM010000006.1:0-9017 GCA_035703805.1 Gaiellaceae bacterium
CCGCAGGCACCGCTCGCGGAGGCACAGCTCGGCAGCGGCCGCGGGCTGACCGCCTACGCGGTCGCGCACAACCGGCTCGATCTCCGTGCGCCCGCGAGCGTCTCGTACCTCCGCACCCTCGCCACCGCGCAGCGGCAGCTCGCCGCGCACATCACCGCCGCGATCCCGCAGGCGCGGGTGCGCTGGCACTACAGCCTCGTCGCGAACGGCCTCGCCGTCGTGGTCCCGCGCTCACAGCTCGCAACCCTTCGCTCCATCGGCGCGACCGTCTGGCCGAGCCTCACGTATCACGCCCTCCTGAACCGGACGCCGCAACTGATCGGCGCGCCGACCGTCTGGGGACCGAC
This sequence comes from Gaiellaceae bacterium, assembly GCA_035703805.1. Classification (GTDB taxonomy): domain Bacteria; phylum Actinomycetota; class Thermoleophilia; order Gaiellales; family Gaiellaceae; genus Palsa-739. Next base: position 348 of record DASSXM010000006.1, read on the forward strand.
GCTTGCCACCGCCGGGCAGGGAATGAAGATCGCGATCATCGACGACGGCCTCGACCAGACGCACGTCTTCTTCGACCCGACCGGCTTCACGTATCCCGCCGGCTTCCCGAAAGGGAACACGTCGTATACGACTCCGAAGGTGATCGTCGCCCGCGCGTTCGCGCCCGCGACTCCGCAGTGGCAGTACGCCGACATCCCGTTCGACCCGAAGTACTCCGACCACGCGACGAACGTCGCCGGCATCGCGGCGGGCGATCACGGCACGACCGCGCAGCTCTCGAGCGGCAAGTTCAGCGTGTCGGGGATCGCGCCGATGGCGTACCTCGGCAACTACAAGGTCCTGACAATCCCGACGCAGAGCTTCGGTCTCGACGGAAACTCGCCCGAGATCCTCGCCGGCATCGAGCAGGCGGTGCGCGACGGCATGGACGTGCTCAACCTCTCGCTCGGCGAGCCCGAGGTCGAGCCGACCCGCGACATCGTCGTAAACGGGTTGAACGCAGCCGCCGAGGCGGGAGTCGTTCCCGTCGTTGCTGCGGGGAACGACTTCGCCGAGGCCGGTCACGGCTCGATCAGCTCGCCCGCGAACGCGTCGGAGGCGATCGCGGTCGCGGCGTCAACCGAGGGCGACACTGGGCCGGCGGACGAGATCGCCGACTTTTCGTCCGGCGGGCCGACGCCGGTCTCGCTCCAGATGAAGCCGGACGTGACCGCGCCCGGCGTCGATCTCCTCTCCTCGCTCCCGCACAACCAATGGTCGGAGCACAGCTGGAGCGGGACAAGCATGGCGACCCCGCACGTCGCCGGCGCAGCCGCTGTGCTCAAGCAGCGGCATCCGACCTGGACGGTCGAGCAGATCAAGTCGGCGCTCGAGTCGACCGGCGACCCGGTGCGTCCACCAGGCTCGACAGGCGAGGTATCGCCGACGCGCGAAGGCGGCGGCCGCATCGACCTTCCCCGCGCGGACAACCCGCTGATCTTCACGAACCCGACGAGCCTCTCGTTCGGGCTCGTGCAGCACGGTGCGAACGCGACTCTGCAGCTCGCCGTTACCGATGCGGGGAGCGGCCCCGTGCCGTGGACGGTCTCTCTCGATCCCGCGACGACCGTGCGCGGCGCGACGCTCACGCCCACGTTGCCGACGGTCGTGCCGGGATCGAACATCGGCTTCACGCTGACGGTCGCGGCCGACGCAGCCGAAGGCGAGGGCACCGGCTTCATCCTCCTCACGCGCGCACTCGAAATGCGCCGCATTCCATATTGGTTCCGCGTCGAGGTGCCGAAGCTCTCGACCGAGAAGCAGCTCGTGATCAAAGGCCCCGGCCTCTACGGTGGCGACACGGCGGGCAAGGCGTCGCTCGTCTCGAGCTACCGCTATCCCGACGGCGTGCTCGCGCCCGGCCTCCCCATCAACCTTTCCGGGCCGGAAGAGGTGTTCCGCTTCGTGCTGAAGAAGCCGGTCGCGAATTTCGGCGCCGTCGTAACGAGCCATGGAAACGGCGTGCGCGTGTCGCCGCGGCTCGTCTCCGCCGCGGACGAGAACCGGCTCGTGGGCTACGCCGGCATGCCGGTCGACCTCAACCCATACGCCGGGTTCAACCGGCTCGTGCCCGCGGTCGCCGCGATCCTGCCGCAACCGGGAACGTTCGACTTCGTCTTCGACACGCCCGCGGGAGGGAAGCCGGGCCGCTTCACGTTCCGCGTGTGGGTGGACGACACGACACCGCCGACGGTGCGTATGCTCGTGTCGAGTGTCGTGCGCGGAACCGCACTGCGCGTCGGCGTCAGCGACGGCGGCTCAGGTGTCGACGGCGGCGCGTTGCAGGTGAAGGTCGACGGAGCAACGGTTCCGAGCAAGTTCTCGGGCGGGGTCGTCTCGATCCCGACGAGTACCCTCGCGCGCGGGGTGCACAAGTTGACGGTGGTCGCCGCCGACTATCAGGAGACGAAGAACATGGAGGACGTCGGCCCGATCCTCCCGAACACGACGACGCTCAACGCGTCGTTCGTCGTGCGTTAGTAGGAGGTCTCGCCGGAAGTAACCGGTGTCGTCGGGCCGCGCTGGACGGGCCGCGATGCTGCGTCCTCGGTCGCGCCGATAGCAGCGGCTATCGGCGCTCCCTGCGTCCTTGCCTAGCGACCGCCAGCGCACCCCGTCGACGGGGCCCTCCCGGCGAGACCTCCTAGCGCCGCTCGCGGTCGTCGATCGTCGGGAGCCGTGCGAGGTCGCGCTCGACGCTCGCCGCGAAGTCCTCGGCATCTGATTCGGCATCGTCAGGCACGACGCGGAGCGACGACTTCCGCCGCGCCCGCTGGCGGCGGCGGCGCGCTTCGCCGCCCAGACGCGATTCGAGGCGCGGCCATTCTGCGCCAGCCACCACTGCGATCGCGAGCGCGAGCAGGGCTATGTACAGCCAGCTCACGGATGCGATCCTACCCGAGCCCGGCTAGCGAACGCCGATGCCGTAGAGCTCTTCGAGCTTGCGTCCGAGATACCCGAGGTACGGCCCGGCGTCCATGCCGCCGCCGACCGCCTGCTGCAACAGCTCCTTCGGCTCGAGCGAGCGGCCGAACCGGTGCACGTGCTCGCGCAACCACTCGCGGAGCAGCGCGAACTCGCCCCGCTCGAACTGTTCGGAGAGGTCGCCGAGATCCGCTTCCGCGCGCTCCCAGAGCTGCACGGAGACGACGTTACCGAGCGCGTACGTCGGGAAATAGCCGAAGCCGAGATCGCTCCAGTGCACGTCCTGCATGACGCCCTGCGTGTCGTCTGGCGGGTCGAGACCGAGGTAGTCGCGCATCTTCGCGTTGAACGCCTCCGGGAGGTCGCGCAGCGAAAGCGCGCCCGAGAGGACGTCGCGCTCGAGCTCGAAACGCAGGACGATGTGCAGGCAATACGTCACCTCGTCGGCGTCGACGCGCTTGAGCGACGGCTGTACCTTGTTGAGCGCCCGGTGGAAGGTCTCGAGCGGAATCTCCGAGAACGCCGGGAAGGCCTCTTGCAGGCGCGGATAGAAGAACCGCCACGTCGTCAGCTGACGGCCGACGAGGTTCTCCCACAGGCGGCTTTGCGACTCGTGAAATGCGGACGAGACGCCGTCGGCGAGCGGCGAGCGCGTGTACGCGGGATCGACCTGCCGCTCGTAGATCCCGTGCCCGAACTCGTGCATGCAGGAGAGGATCCCCTCCACGCTGTCCTCGTGGAAGTTCGTCGTCAGCCGGATGTCGGCCGGCGACATGTTCGACGCGAAGGGATGCACGGTGTTGTCGAGCCGCCACGACCTCTCGTCCATCCCCCACTCTTCGAGGATGCTCAGCGCGAGCTTTCGTTGCGCCTCGACGGGGAACCGTCCGCGCAGGCACGAGTCGTCGACGATCTGTTCGCCGGCGACGGCCGCGATCATCGGCACGAGCTCGGCCTTCAATTGGTCGAAGATCGGCTCGACCTCGGCAGCCTTCATGCCCGGCTCGTAGTCGTCGAGGACGACGTCGTACAGATCGCCGGTCGGCTCGAAGCAGTGGATGTACTGCATGCGCAGCTCGAGGGTCTCCTCGAGCCGCGGCAGCAGCATGGAGTAATCCTTTTCCTCGCGCGCGTGTAACCAGATGCGGTAACCGAGCGACGAGGCGCGCGCGAGCTCGCCGGTGAGCTCCGGCGGCACGCGCACCGCCTTGTCGTAGTCGCGGCGGGCGATGCGGATCAGGCTCGCCTCGAACGAGCCGTGCGCGTGCTCCTCTTCGAACGGCCGTAGCTCCTCGATCAGCTCGCCGAGCGCGGGATCGACCCTCAGCTCATGGGTGATCCGTTGGAGCGTGCCGAGTTGCTCGACACGCGCGTCGCCGCCGGTCGGCGGCATCCCCGTCTCCTCGTCCCAGACGAGCAGGCCGGTCGCCTTTTCGAGGTCGTTGATGACGCCCAGACGCTGCCGCAGCTCGTCGAAGCGCTCGCTCACGCCGAGGAGACTAGTGGGTCGAGCAGGAACCAGATGGCGCGCGCGTACGCGAGCGGCTCGCCGTCGCGGAACAGTGCCGTGCCGGCGAACAGACGCCGGCCTTCACCGCCGAGCGGCCACGCAAGGACGACGCACTCGTCGTCGGCTGCGGGAATCTCGTCGACATGCGCCGTGAGCCGGCCGAGCACGCTGAGCCCGCGCGCACCGCCGGGGTTGACTGCGTACGCACCGGGGCAGTCGAGCACCGCCCACACGAGTTCGCGCTCCGCCGCGAACGGCTTCCACGGCGCGACGACGCGGCCGTCGCCCACCGGAGCAGGCCGCAAACGCAGCCCGTCGCCTTCAGCCCGTGCCGGACCGCAGGCAAAGCACGTGGGGAACGGATGGTCGGGATCGTCCGGGTGCGCGGCGGCGATCCGAAGGGCCTCGCCGTAGTCGATCGGCTCCGGCAGGTCGAGGTCGAGCTCTGCGGCGCGCGCTTCGGCGATCACGCGGTCGCCGTCGAGAATGCGGACGCCATCGCCGTCGCGCTCGACGCGCATCGGCGTGTCGAGCGGCGGCGGCAGAAGCAGCGTCACCTCGACCGTGGCGGCGTCGACAAAGGCCGCGATGCGCGCAGACGTGTAGCCACCGTGACCCGACTGCTCGGGACCACGGAAGCGCCGCTCGATCACCATTTCGGGTTGGACTCGCCCAGCCTAGAGCCGGGTGCGGCGGGGAACGAGCAGCTGGGTGGTCCCGTTCGGGAGGACGGCTTCGAGGACGATCGTCGTTCCGCGGACCACCGCCTCGACGACGATGCCGTCGAGCGAGAGCTGTCCTTGCGGCCCGATCGCCGCGACCGTCCGGTCGCCCGCCTGCCAGGCCTGAATGTCAGAGCTCATCGCTTGATCGCCGCGAACGATGAGCGGGGTAACGTCCTGCCCGTCTGCGGTTCCGATGACGAGGGGCGTGGGGCTTCCGTCCGGCATCTGTGCAGCGAGCTGGGTGGATTCGCTCGCAGGCGAGTGTTCGAATTCGAAGTTGCCGTCGCTGCCGGCGAGCTGGACTGTCGCTCCCGACATCTCCACGTCTGTGAGGCCGCCGGACACGGCACCCAGATCGAGGTTCCTTGTGCCTGCGGGCTCGCCGACGCTGGCAGTTCCTACGTCTCCGAGGATCCAGCTCCAGTTGCTCGCCGGTCCCGCAGAGGCTGCTGCCGCGCCGAAGGCCAGCGAAGCGAGAATTACGGTGAGGATCACCGAGCGCATCACCGCGTCGGTACCCCAACCGCGAGCAGTTGCCTACCGGCTTGTGTCATCGCATAGAGGTAGACCCGGCCTCCAATGATTTGCGGCTCGAGTGTCACGCCGCCCAGGCGCAGGTGCCCGGCAGCGTCGATCGCCGCCACGGTCTGTCCGGACGACGTCCACTGCTGAAGGTCGGAGCTCTGGCCCGAGCTTCCGGCGACAACGAGTGAGGTGACGTCGCCGACGCCGTTTCCGATCGCGACCGGCGTACGCGTCGGTGTGCCGACGTAGTACGCGTTGATCGTCGCTGCAGACGCGCTCGGCGGGTGGACGAGCGAAAAACCCCCGTCGCCGGACATGAGGCGGACATGGCCCGCCAAGAGGTTGATGTCTTGCGAGGCCGCCAGCACGAGCGAGCCGGACCCGGTCGGTTGCCCTACATACGCCGAGCCGTCTCCCGCCCGCCACACCCACTCGCCGAGGGCCCGATGCAGCACGCCAGCGGCAGCTCCGCCCGCTCCCGCGGACAACACGACGACGACCGCTCCCGCCAAGGCTCCACGCCCACTGCCACGCGCCGCAATCCCACGCCGCATGTGTAACTAGGACAACGTTCCACCAGGATTTCTTGCACGAACCGGTCAAATATCCCCCAAAAGGGGGATACAGAAGGATGTGGTGGAGGCCGGAAAAGGCAGCCGCGCTGCTTACGGCCGCCCTCGCGAAAGCTCCCCGGGTTGGACTCGAACCAACAACCCTCCGGTTAACAGCCGGATGCTCTGCCAATTGAGCTACCGGGGATCGGCCGCGGGATTCTACCCGTGCTAGGCGAACTCTCTGATCGCCGTCCGCACGCGCGAGAGCGCCTGCTGCAGATCGACGAGGTGCGCGTCGTCGGCGTCGGCGAGCTCGCGCTGCAGGCGCCGCTCGTGCAAGCGCAGCAGCAACTGTTTGCCGGTCTCCTCCGAGAGGCTCTGCTCCTCTGCAAGCGCATAGAGCTCGGCGAGCAGCGGCGTCAGCTCGCCGTCCGCAACCTCTTCGCCGAGGAGATGGGCGCGCGCACGGCGGTGAAGCGAATCGTCGAAGTGTTCCGGGCCTAACTCAGCGAGCAACGGGACGAGGTCGGCGTGCGCGGCGACGCCGGCGAGCGCACTCCGCTCCAGCTTTTGTCCGGCATCGAGGAGTCTCGGTGAGACAACGCCCGCTGTGCGCGCACTTCCACGCGAAGGAGCGAGACCGGCCTGAGTCTCGGGAGGCAGATCGAGGAGATCTGACGCGAGCCGGACCGCTTCATGCTGTTCTGGCGTGTCCGGGTAGGAGCTTAGAAAAGTGCGGATAGCAGCGAACGCAACCTGCCTATCACTAGAACCTTCATAGAAGAGACGTACGCGGTGGACCGGATAAGAGACTGGCTCAGCAAGTTTCACCTGGAACGCTGCTGGATCGTCAGCCGGGTCTGATCCCTTTGCAAGGAGTACGACCTTGACTGTGAACTCATTCCGGACGGCTAGCTCCATTCCGCGAAGCGTCGCATCAGAGCCAGCCGCGTCTGAGTCAAAGCAAAGGAAAAGTCTCGTTGTCAATCGCTTGAGTTCTTTGAGCTGTTGCTCGGTGAGCGCAGTGCCCATCGAGGCGACGACGGGCCCGAAGCCGGCCTGCTGCAGCGCGATGACGTCGGTGTTGCCCTCGACGACGATCGCGCGGTCTTCCTTGGCGATCGCCTGCCGCGCGAGGTCGAGCCCGTAGAGAAGGTCGCCCTTGCGGAAGAGCTCGCTCTCGGGCGAGTTGACGTACTTCGCCTGCAGCGGATCGTCGTCGTGGAGCTTGCGGGCCTGGAAGCCGCGCACCTTGCCGCGTGCGTCGGCGAGCGGGAACAGGAGCCGGCGCGAGAAGTAGTCGTTGCCGCGGCGATTCGAGAGCCCGGCGGCGAGCAGCTCGACGCTCTCGTAGCCCTCTTGCTGTGCGCGTCGCGCGAGCGTCGGACCGCCGGGCGCATAGCCGAGGCGAAACTGCTTGCTCGCCTCCTCCCCCAGCCCGCGCGACGCGAGGTACTCGCGCGCGAAGGCGCCCTGGTCGCTCTCCCATAGCACCCGCTCGTAGAAGACGGTCGCGCGCTCGAGCAGCGTGTTCAGCCGCTCTTTGCGCTTGCGCGCGTGCTCGGCCTCCGGCGAGATCTCCTCGTACTCGAGCTCGACGCCGAACCGCTTCGCAAGCGACTCGATCGCACCGACGAAGTCGACCTGCTCGAGCTTCTCGACGAACGTGATCGCGTCGCCGCCTTCGCCGCAGCCGAAGCACTTGAACGTGCCGCGCGCGGGCGACACGGTGAAGCTCGGCGTCTTCTCCTGGTGGAACGGGCAGAGGCCTTTGTACGTACCGCCCGCCTTGCGCAGGCGGACGTAGTCCTCGACGAGCGGCAGGATCTCGGTGGCCGCCTTCACCTGTTCGACGGAGCTGTCCTTGATCCGCGCCATCAGTCGTCGTATGCCAGAGCGAAGCGATCGGTCATGCCGGCGAGATAGTCCGTCGCCTGCTGGAGGTCGTACCCGCGCCGGTCGACGAGATCCTCGAACACGCGCCGAACCGTCGCACGCAGCGGTGCGTGGTCCTGCTGGAGGTAGACGTTCTCGAACATGAAGGAGCGCAGCGCGAGCATCGCGCCGCCGATCTCGTCGCTCTGCACGATGTCTCCCGCCTCCGACGACGACTCGACGAGGTCGTGCACGAGCGTGTCGATGCGCCGGGACCCTGTCTCGCCGAGCACCGCGATCTCTTCCTGCGGCAGGTCGGCTGCTGCGAGCACTCCGGCGCGGATCGCGTCGTCGATGTCGTGGTTGATGTACGCGACGCGGTCGACGATGCGCACGATCTTCCCCTCCAGCGTGGACGGCTCGCCGTCGCCCGTGTGGTGGAGGATCCCGTCGCGCACCTCCCATGTCAGGTTGAGGCCGCGTCCGTCACGCTCGAGCCTTTCGACCACGCGAAGCGAGTGCTCGTTGTGGCGGAAGCCCGGGGCGCCGCACTCACGCAGAATCTCGTCGAGCGCCTGCTCGCCGGCGTGCCCGAACGGCGGATGCCCGAGATCGTGGCCGAGCCCGACCGCCTCGACGAGGTCCTCGTTCAATCGCAGGGCCCGCGCGACGCCGCGGGCGATGCCGGTCGTCTCGAGCGTGTGCGTGAGCCGCGTGCGAAAGTGGTCGCCGTCGGGGTCGACGAAAACCTGCGTCTTGTGGCGCAGCCGGCGGAACGCCTTCGAGTGGACGATGCGGTCGCGATCGCGCTGGAACGGCGTTCGCAAGCCGCATTCGTCCTCGGGAAGGTTGCGCCCGCGGCTCTCGTACGAGCGCACGGCGAGCGGCGACAGCCAGCGCTCCTCGTGCTCGCGCACGAGGCTCTCGAAGGCGTCAGCAACCCGTCCGGCCAGTTCCGGCATACCGCAGCCAGCGTAGTCGTTGAGGCGGCGGGTGCAAGAGGCCCGCGCAGGACCA
>DASSXM010000077.1:0-10350 GCA_035703805.1 Gaiellaceae bacterium
CTCGAAGAACTCGTGCGCCCACAGTAGGTCTCCGTCCACGTGAATGCATTCGGGCAGGAGATCCGCAACGAGTCGGCCCGTCGTCGTCTTGCCGACTCCCCGGTTTGCGCAATGTCCGAAAACCTCGTCCTGCGCAAGACGCCGCGCAACGCCGCCGTCTTTCAGTGGGCCGAACCGAGCATTGCGCGAACCGGGGCGAGATCGAACTCTCGCCGCCTGCGATCTGCCTTTGAGCCCTGGTACGGAGACCGATGAAGAAGTCAGGTACTCCGAGGTACGAAGGTCGAACAGGAACTTCTGACGACAAAAGCGCTGCCCAAACCACGCGCCATGTGCTATAAGTAGCACATGGCGACTGTTGGGGTGCGAGAGCTGCGACAGCGGGCGAGCGAGCTTTTACGGCGGGTCGCCTCCGGCGAGACGATCGAGGTGACCGATCGCGGACGCCCGGTCGCGCTGCTTGCACCGCTGCCCGACGAGGGACCGCTCGAGCGCCTACGCGCATCCGGCGACATCGAGCCGGCAACCGCCGATCTCGACGAGCTACCCGCACCGCTTCCGCTGGTGGCGGGACAGGAGCCGCCCTCGCTGGTGCTCGCCCGTCTGCGCAGCGATGAGCGCTGAACGAGCGACCTACCTCGACTCCTCAGCGATCGTGAAGCTTGCGGTCGAGGAACCGGAGTCGGCCGCGCTGCGTCGATACCTCCGCCGCCGGCGGCCGCTGGTAAGTAGTGCGCTCGCTAGGGCAGAAGTAGCGCGCGCACTGCTCCCACTCGGCGAGGCCGCCGTCCGGCGCGGCCATGAGGTCCTCGCCGGGCTGGAGCTGATTCGTATCAACGACCGCATCCTTGCTGTCGCTGGCGTGCTCTTACCGAAAGAGATGCGAACGCTCGGCGCGATTCACCTCGCCACCGCGCAGCAACTCGGAAGCGACCTCCACCGGCTCATCACCTACGACGGCCGCATGCACACCGCCGCTGAAACGATCGGCTGCCAGATCAACGCGCCGAGCTGACCAAAAAGCAACTCAGACTGAGTTTTCGGCACGGACAGGTTCGAGCCCGGGCGAGGAGGGCGGCGCTCCTCTCACGCTCGGTAATGGCGACGTCTTCGTCTTCCTCTATCGGGGAGAGCTTGAAATCACGGTCGACGATGGCGTGTTCGAGCTTGGCCCGGGCGACGTGCTCCACTGCGACCGCCCGAGGATGCTCCGATGGCGCGTTCTCGGCAAAGGACGGGCGATCTCGTTGTGGGCCAGTGGCGCGGAGTCGCGCACCCACTGACGCTCTCTTTTTACTTGCCGGACGGGTCGAATGGTTCGGTCGGCACAAGCGCGAGGAAGCCGGCGACGACGAACGCGAACAGGGCTGTGACGCCGAGGGCGTGGGCCCAGGTCGCGTTGGCGACGGTCAGCAGTCCGAACCCTACGATTAGACACGCGAACGCCACGCGGGCCGGCAGCGCGGCGCTCGCCCGTTCCGCACGCCCGACGGCAATCGGAGCCGCCTGAGTGGGGCCGCGCTCGTCGAACCGCCCGGCGAGCGTTAGCCGGAAGAGCAGGACGAGCGACGGGAAGACGATCGCTCCGCCGCCGAGGACTGCCGCGACGACGGCGACGAGTGTGTCGTGTGGGGCGGCTGCGTGGCGAACGTCGAGACCGGGGAGGATGGTCGGCCATTGGGCGAGTCCCCAGCCGGCGACGACGGCGGCGACTGCAACTGCGGCGCCGTAGCGCGCCGCCTCGAAGCGGCGGCGGTAGACGAGCGCGAGCGTCGCGAGCCCCGCCAGCGCGGAGACGATAACGGCCGGCAATGCTCGGCGGGAGACGAGCTCGTCGTAGAGCCCGTGTGCGTCGCTTCGGACGACGAGGATGCCGGCGAACGCGAGCGCTCCGGCAACAACGCCCGCGCCGATCGCCCGCGCGCGGAATGCGCGCGCGAGCCGGTGCTCGTCGCGGCGCGCGGCGTCGGCGGCGAGATAGACGGCTGCGAGATACGCGGAGGTGGCGATGGCGAGGATGCCGACGAGTATCGAGCTCGCGTTGAGCCCGCTCGTCAAGCGGTTGCCTGCGGCGTTGCCGACCGGCACGCGCCCGGTCGCGATCCCACCGACCATCGCACCGAGCGCGAACGGGGTGAGGATCGAGGAGAGCGAGAAGATCGTGTCGATCACACCGAGCTCCCGAGGCGTGGCGGCGCCGACGCGGAGCGCGTACGCAGCGCCGCGAAAGACGATGCCGATGCCTGCGAGAAAGAGTGGTATCGCGAGCGTCGAAGCGATCGATCCGAACGCAGTCGGGTAGGCGGTCCAGAAGACGGTGAGCACAAAGATCAGCCAGACGTGGTTGGCCTCCCAAACTGGGGCCATCGAGTGGTGCGCGTGCTCGCGGATCTCCTGCCCGTGCGCTCCGCGGCCGGCGAAGAGCTGCCAGAAGCCCGCGCCCAGGTCGGCACCGGCGAGGACGGCGTAGAGCACAACGCCGCACATGACGAAGACCAGCGGCAGCGCCGACAGGAACGTCGAGCTCATCGCGCCCCTTCCTCCAGCGGGATGCGGGACAACCGGCGCAGCACCCACGCGACGCCCGCACCGACAATGACGTACGCGAGCGCCAGCACCGTGTAGCCGACCGGGATTCCACGGGCGCCCGTAACCGCGTCGGCCGTCGGCATGACCCGGTAGACCACCCATGGCTGCCGTCCGACCTCCGTCGTCACCCAGCCGGCGATCAGGGCGACGACCGAGAGCGGCCCGGCGGCGACCAGCGCCCGGTAGAACCAGCGCGAGTCGGGCAGGCGTCCTAGACGGATGCGGACCGCGACGAACACGACACCCAGAAGCGCAAGCAGCGTGCCGATCCCGACCATCGTCTGGAACGCGAAGCGCACAATGTTGACCGGCGGGCGACCTGCTGGCGGTACCGCGTCGAGGCCCTGCACCTTCGCGTCCCAGCTGTGGAAGGCCAGAAGCGACAGCGCACGCGGGATCTCGAGGCCGAAGCGGATCCGGCCGTTGTCGTACCAGCCGAGCACATGCACCGGTGCGCCCCGCGTCGTTCGCGCGAGCCCTTCGATTGCGGCGAGCTTGACCGGCTGTGTGCGCGCGACATCGCGCGCCGCCCAGTCGCCGACAAGCCCCTGCACCGGCGAAGCGAGCGCTGCAACGGTGAGCGGGAGCGCGAGCGCTGTGCGCTCGTAGCGTCCCCAGCGCCCGCGCAATCGCCCGAACGCATACGCGCCCGCCAACAGGAACCCGGAGACGATGTAGCCGGCGAGGTACATGTGGACGAGCTCGTGCCAGAGGTACGTGTTTGCGAACAGCGCCTGCCACTGGTGCACGTCGACGACCTTGCCGCCGCGAAGGGTGAAACCGCCCGGGTGGTTCATCCAGGCGTTCACCGAGATCACCATCAACGAGCCGGTGAAGCCGGTGAGCACGATCGGGATCCCGCTCAGGAAGTGTGTGCGCGGTGAGAGCCGATCCCAGCCGTACACGTAGATCCCGATGAAGATCGCTTCGAGAAAGAACGAGAAGCCCTCGATTGCGAACCCGAGCCCGAACACGCTGCCGAACGTTGCCGTGAAGTTCGGCCACAACAGGCCCATCTCGAAGCTGAGGATCGTCCCCGTGATCACGCCCACGGCGAACAGCGCCACCATGATTCGCGTCCACCGCCGCGCCAGCGTGCGATACAGCGTGTCGCCGGTGCGCAGCCAGCGCGCCTCCGCGAAGAGCACCAGGGCCGGGAACGAGATGCCGAACGCGACGAGCGGAATGTGCACCGCGAACGAGAGCGCCTGCATCTGCCGCGCCTGGTGAAGGTACTGCTGATGCACCGGCATCAGCGCATCGGAAAGCACGCGGATCATGCGCACCTCATTCTGTGTCATATTCTTCCGCCCTGGAGGAGAGACGGTGCAGGACGCTGAGCAGCGATGCGGCTAGTTGCGCTGCAGTGGCGGCGCCCACATCTGTCACGTCGTTCGAGCCGACCGCGCTCGCAACTTGGCGGTAGAGCTTTCTGCTTCGAGCGTTGCCTTGAGCGCTTGCTCGAGATGGTTCGACGCCTCATACGACTTCGCCTTTGCGAGCAGGGTGTAGGCGGACGCTAAGGGGTCGTTACTCACTGCGGGAAGGTCGTCCTCATATCGTCGACCGCTCGGCCACCATACGAGGGCGGGCCACATGCCCCGCAAAACCGTGTGCGGCTGAATAGGGAGTTGCAGACCGGAAATTCCCGCAAGTTTCCGTGTATCGGTTTGGGTTCGTTGAGAAGGTTTCGGCGGACTCGTGTGCAGGATCGCCGCCCATTCGCGGCCTGAACGAGCGTCCGCCGGAATCGACACGTCTTTCAGACGACACCGATCGGTCAGCTCCAAACAGGTCAGATCGCGACGAACACCCGTCGGGAGATCTTCACTGCTCCATAAACGGCTCCATACCAACCGCACGTTCGACGAGGAGCAAGTCGGGCTGAACGAGAAAGCGCCAGCGTGCGGCGCTTTTGCAGAGCCCTCTGACGGACTCGAACCGTCGACCCCCTCCTTACCCTGGACCGGCAGTCAAGCGCGCCCTTGTCGGCCGCGGCCAAGGGCGGGCAAGGGCACATTGAGCCTCGTGTTATCACTTTGCTGACACCCTGGCTCGCGTGTCGCCAGTCCAGAAGACGCACCAGCGCGCTTTGCAGGGCTTTCTCGAATGGGCGGAACTATGCGGTGCGCAAACCCGCTCATCCGGGCGGAACCACTAGATATTGGCTGATCGGGTCAGTCAGGCGTCGGGACGCTTGCGCAGGCGAACGTCGTCGATCAATGCTTGCGCCGACACGAGCTTGTGCGACATTTCTCCGGTGGGCGCCGACTACCCGAAGGTCGAGCTTCATGTCCACCTTGAGTCGACTATGCGTCCAGCGTTGCTTTTGCAGCTTGTCGAAAGAAACGAGTGTCCGCTACCGCAAAGCACACATGCGGGCCTGGCTCGGTATTGCACGGCTGCTAGTTTTGGAGACCTCGGCCGGATTTGGATGGAGACCACGAAAGTGCTCCGCCGCGAGCACGACTTCCGCGACGTTCTCCTCGGTTATGCGGAGGAGGCGACCCGCCAAGGAGCGGTATACGTGGAGGCGATCTTCAACCCGATCATTCAAAAGCATCGCGGCGTCGATCTGAATGCGGTCTTCAGCGGCTATTGCGACGGGGCGCAGAGAGCGCGTGAGGAGTACGGGCTGGAGGTGCGACTGACGCCGGATGCCGATCAGTGGTTCTCCGCCGATGAAGCCGAAGAACTGGCGCGTTACGCGGTCGCCTACCGTGAACGAGGTGTGGTTGGGTTCGGCGTGAGCGGCGCCGACTATCGAGACAGTCCCGCTCCGTTCGTACGAGCGTCAGAGATCGCGCGGGATGGCGGCCTGGCCTTCACGCCGCACGCCGGAGAGTTCGGAGGCGCGGATCTCGTCCGTTTCGCCGTTGAGCAGCTCGATGCAAGCCGCATCCGTCATGGCCTTGGCGCGATCGAGGATCCGGGACTCGTAAAAGAACTCGCTGCGGCGGGAATCGGACTTGACATCTGCCCAATCTCGAACGTGACGCTCGGCGCCGTTCCCACGCTTGCAGAGCACCCGTTGCCGGTGTTCGTCAGCGCCGGGATTCGATGCTCCATCTCATCCGACGATCCCGCATTTATCGACACCGACCTGACGCGCAACTGTGACGCGGCCTGCCAATTGAGTATATCTCCGAGGACGTTTTTCGAAGCCGGTGTCGCAAGCGCCCTTTGCGATGACGAAACGCGCGCGAGGCTCTCCGAGACCGGAGCAGCCTTCGACTGGAATGGCATTGAGCGTTCTTGGGCGATGTGAAGCTTCAGGGTGTATTCCCGAACACTGGCGCACGTCACGCGCTCCCTACTGGAGCCTGTCGATATAGGCGCTGACGGCGTCGTCTGCGTATTGCGGATACCTATAACCGAGGGAGTCGCCGACCTCGTGGGCGACACTTCGGAACAGCGCGATCGTGCGCTCGAGCGAGCCCTCGGCCGCGACCAGCTCAGCGGCGAGATCAGAACGAAGCTCGCGCTCGATGCCTCTGCCGTACGCACCGGGCTTCCAGCTCCAGTCGCGCCCGGTCTCGATCAGCCACTCGAGCATCCGGCGAAGGGCGCCATGCGTCAGATCGACATCAAGGACGAAGCGCGAAAAGAAGCGCTCTTCGCGGGCGCACGCCTTTCCCACGTAGGTCACGCCCCACCAAAACTCTTCGACGAGCGCGACGTATTCCTCCTCAGTCGGCTTAGCCGGGATGTGCGCGCGGTGGGTCGGCTGCGCCCAGCGCGCCGTCGTGCCGTCCTTGTCCAGCAAGACGCGGTAGCCGACGTCGAGGTCATCCGACAACCCCTTCCGGGCAACAAGCTCTGGAACGTTCGCCGGCCACAGCGTCCAGTCGACTTTCACGCCATCCTCGTAGACGACGCCCCGGAAGAACGTCTTCTCCCCGTGCACGTCATGCTCGTCGCCCCAGCGCGCCGCCGGCGTTCCGTACGCCTCAGCGGCGTCAAAGCGGCCGACGTCGTCGAGAACCACGATGATGTCGTAGTCGGAAAGCGCGTCAGACGGACCGGCCGCCTGCGCGCGCGTACTCGTAAGCACCACGACGCGCACGGCGTCCTCCGCTTCCGCCCAAGCGAGGACGCGATCGAGAACGCCGTCCATTCGAGCTCACCCTAGTCCGGCTGCACCCAGGCCATCCGCCCTCGTTGCAGGTCTCGGGCGTCATTCGCGAACGCTGGCCCAGGTTACGGCTTGGGCTGTCCGGTCATGCCCGTCGCAGTCTTTGTCGAGCCTGGCGGAACCACGTGCGCTCGCTTGCAACCTGATCGACCGCGTGATCGGGCCAGCCCTCGCGCAGCCCCTTGCGTGTCATCCATTCGTAGGCGGCGTCGATTGCGTCGAACAAGTCGTCGTCCATCGGCGCACCGTAGGCGTCACTTACGACGCGCAATCGACGCCCTTGCTCCACGACAGTGAGATGTTTGGGCTTCAGTCGAAGGCCCTTCCAGGCGAAGTACCCCAACTCCTCGAGACGCTCGCCCGGCCTAGCCTCATCGAAATCTATGAGGGCGACTGCCTCCTCGCCTCGCCAAATCATGTTCCAGGGGCCGGAGTCGCCGTGGATGACGGTTTCGTGTCCGCCACGTAAGTCATCGGGAGCGCCGGCGGAGGCGTCGTGAAGTCTCCGAAGTAGCCGGGCCGCAGAGTGCAGTTCCCTGTCTGTGAGCGTCCCTATTTCAGTTGGCGCTACTCCCTGGATAAACGTGAGCGACTCGCGACCCTGCTCGTCGATCCCGAGAAATCTCGGCGCACCTTCGAATCCGGCCTTTTCCAGGTAGACGAGGAAGCCGTGAACGAACGATGATCGCTCCGACAGAGGCCGCCTGACCGTGTCTCCGAGGCGAACGACTCCCTGAGTAACCCACCCACCGCCGAGAGGGATCTCTTCCACCGGGCGATCATTCCGGATCCTTTTGCTCCGCTGACCTCCAGGCGTCACAGCGGAACCCTCGCGCAGCCAGCGCGCATATCCTCGGGCGCATGCAGCTTCGGGCGGGGAGGTTCACACTCCGGCGGCTGACGCCGTCGGACATCGATGCCGTGGTGGCTGCGTGTCAGGACACCGAGATGGCGCGCTTCGTTCCGTTCATTCCGGTGCCGTACACCGTCGACGACGCGCGGGAATGGCTGGCGAAGGTTGACCGGGCGTGGGGGCAGTCCGACGAACGCACTTTCGCGATCATCGACCACAGCCAGGACGAAAGTTTCCAGGGTGTGGTGACGGTACGCCTTCATGAGCGCGGGACAGTGGGGTACTGGCTCGCTCCGTGGGCGCGCGGCCGCGGCGTGATGGCCGAGTGCGTCCGCAGGATCGTCGATTGGGCTCGGCATGAACAAGGCATCGAGCAGCTTCTGCTCATGACCCATCCCGACAACCTCGCGTCACAACGTGTCGCCGAGCGGGCAGGCTTCAAGCGCATCGGAGAGACTGACCAGCACGACTCTCCGTTTCGTGACGGCTCTACCACCGCTGTGCTGTTCGAACTCAGGTGACATTACCGAACGCTGGCGGCAACCCAGCGAACGCCGGGCGCCGTATCGTTCGGCAGGGTCGATGCATCGAGCGGTGATCCTCGGGACAAGCGGTGCCGGGAAAAGCACCCTCGCTCGCGCTCTCAGTGAGGCCTACCACGTGCCGCACGTCGATCTCGACGACTTGACGATCGGCACGTACCCGCCTGTAACCGGTGACGCATTCGTCAATCGAGTCCACGAGGTGCTGGCGGAGCGTGACTGGATCATCGACGGCGACTACCAGCGGACACTCGGCGACCTCGTCCTCTCGCAAGCAGAAGTGGCAGTCTGGCTCGACTTACCGCTGCGCGTCAGCCTCGCACGGATGTCGAGAAGAACTTCTCGTGATGTTCGAAGCGGCGCTCGACCTCTCCAACCTGCACTCGCAAGGTGGGTTGCTCACGAGATCCGTTCGCACCTGCGGCGACGCTTCGCCATGCAGAGACGCTTGTCTGCCCATCCGAGCCTGCGCGTCATCCATCTCCGTACTCAGCAACAAGTTGACGCCTGGCTGGCGTCGCAGCTGCTGCGTCTCGGGTGACTGTTGTCGAACTTGAAAGTCGATAACGTCCGAGGGTGAGCTGCACCGAACTCGATCACGTCCAACTTGCAGCTCCTCCAGATTGCGAGACAGAAGCACGCTGCTTCTTCGGTGACGTGCTGGGGTTCGAGGAGGTCGCAAAGCCTGTGCCCCTAAGGTCGCGGGGCGGTGTCTGGTTCCGGTGCGGTTCGCATCAGCTCCACATAGGCGTCGAGAACGAGTTCTCTCCAGCGCTGAAAGCACATCCGGCATTTCGTGTGGGCGACGAAGATCTCGAACGCTTGGCCGAGCGGCTGCGAGCGGCGGGCGCACGCGCCGAATGGGATGACACATCGCCTGGTCTGCGGCGGTTGTACACCGCTGATCCGTGGGGAAACCGCATTGAGTTCCTCGCCCGCTTGGTCGCTGACAACGACCCGCCTCGGTACCCGCCCGCGTCGCAACGTCTGACACGGGAACAGTTCCTGCGCGTCATCCAACTTGCTGACGACTTACAGATGGAAGCGGCGCGTTGCGCAGATACCGGCGCGTTCTACGCCGCGTGTCTAATGGCCAGTTGCGCGCTAGAGGCGATGTTGCTGGCGAATGTGCTGGCACTCGAGCCAGAGATGGAGCGAGACGGAACTTGGCCGTCGAGCAAGAAGCCGCCGGAGAAGTGGCATCTTCTGGAGTTAGTCCGATTCCACCTTGACCATGGGTGGATCCCAGCCGACGACCCCGCTGCGCCGCAGCTCGGCGAGGCAGTGGAAGCGATGAACGAGCTTCGCAACGTTGTCGCGCATCCGGGACGCCTAATCCGTGACGCCCCGCAGGTCGAGTTCGACGAAAGTGTCTTCGCCGGCATGTTCGGGGTTCTGCAAGCAACGTTCGCGGAGATCCCAAAGCGGCTCTACCCCGACGAGGACTGAGGCTCGCGGCGCGTTCCTAAAGCGAAGCGCTCAGAATGGACGAGATGAGAGGCCTTCGAGACGATGAAGTCGAGCGGTTTCTCTCGTTGCCGCTTGTCGCCACTCTCGCGACGTACCGTCGTAACGCGACGGTACTTCTATCCCCCGTGTGGCAGGAATGGGCGACCGAAGCCTTTCACGTCCTGCTCAGCCGCGACGACATCAAAGCGAACCACGTCCGCGACAACCCTAGAGTCGGCATCGTCGTGTACGAACACGCGCCGCCGTATAGAGGCGTCGAGGCGAGCGGGATGGGGACACTCGTCGACGGCATCTACGGAGATGTGCTGGCGCGTATGGGGCCGCGATACCTGCCCGACGGCCTACCAACACAGCTCGCAAGCGATGGAGTTGTTCTGAAACTCGTCCCGGAACGACTCCGGTCGTGGACATTCGAAGAGTGGTTCTCCGACCACTCCGGCCAAACACAATGAATACGTTCCTGCGAATCGCAGTCGTCGCCGCGGTCGCCGGGCTTGTGACTACCGCGATCGGCTCTGCTAGTGCAGCACCACCACCAGGCTTGAGTGCGTACGGCCGACTCATCTGGAACTTTGAGGCCTTATTGAAGGCAACGTACGGCAACCGGCTCGTCTGTCAGTCCACGAACCCGTATCCGACCCAGCACTGGACACCCGAGTCGTGCAACTCAGCGAACGCCTACCACGAGCAGTGGTTCTCGATCTTTGCTCATCCCGGTCGCTCAACATTCACGCTCACTCGGGTTAAGCCGAACGAGATCG
>DASSXM010000105.1:0-39553 GCA_035703805.1 Gaiellaceae bacterium
GCGTGTTGCTCGTTGAGGACGAGCTGTACATGGCGGAGGCCGTCCGTGACGGGCTACGCCTGGAAGCGATCGCCGCGGACGTCGCTCCTGACGGCGACACCGCGCTTGAAATGCTGGCCGTCTACTCCTACGACATCGCAGTCCTCGACCGCGACATTCCCGGCCCTTCCGGCGACGAGATCGCCGCACACATCGTCTCGTCCGGCAGCGGCATGCCGATCCTCATGCTCACCGCCGCGGACCGGATCGACGACAAGGCAACCGGCTTCGAGCTCGGCGCGGACGACTACCTGACCAAACCTTTCGAGCTCCGCGAACTCGTGCTCCGGCTCAGAGCGCTCGACCGCAGGCGCGCTCACAACAAGCCGCCCGTGCGAGAGATCGCAGGGCTGCGGCTGGACCCGTTCCGTCGCGAGGTGTATCGCGACGGCCGCTACGTCGCCCTGACCCGGAAGCAGTTCGCCGTGCTCGAAGTGCTCGTCGCCGCCGAAGGCGGCATCGTCAGCGCCGAAGAGCTCCTCGCACGGGCATGGGACGAGAACGCGGACCCGTACACCAACGCGCCGCGCATCACCGTTTCTGCACTACGCAAGCGGCTCGGCGAACCCTGGATCATCGCCACCGTCCCCGGCGTCGGCTATCGCATCGACGCCGCTCCTGCGCCGGCGCACAAGGGACACGAACATGGATAGATCCCCTGGGTTGAGCGCCCGCGTGAAGCTCACCCTCAGCTACGCCGGCTTCCTGATGCTCGCCGGCACGCTCATGCTCGCAGCCGTCTGGGTGGTCGTGCTGCGCTACATGCCCAACGGTGTTCTCGCTCACATGCATCCCTCGTGGTGGTTCCTCTTCGACAGCTCCGACCAGCTGCACGGCTTCGGCGCGATCGCGGCGATCGTGCTCGCCTGCCTGCTCGTATTTGGCCTCGTCGGAGGCTGGTACCTCGCCGGGCGCATGCTCGCGCCCCTGACGCGCATCACCGACGCCACACGGCTCGCCGCGAACGGATCGCTTTCCCACCGCATCGAACTGGAAGGCCGACAAGACGAATTCCGCGAGCTCGCCGACGCGTTCGACACCATGCTCGCCCGCCTTGAAGCTCACATCGCCGAACAACAGCGATTCGCAGCCAACGCCTCCCACGAGCTACGCACCCCACTGGCGATCACGCAGACCCTCCTCGACGCCGCCCGCAACGATCCCAACCGCAACAACGGCGAACTCGACGAACGCCTCCGCGCCGTCAACACGCGAGCGATCGAGCTCACCGAAGCGCTGCTGCTACTCAGCCGCGCCGACCAACGGTCCTTCAGCCGCGAGAGCGTCGACCTCTCGCTCGTCGCCGAAGAAGTCACGGAAACCCTCCTCCCCCTCGCCGAAAAGCGCGGCATCGCCATCGAGACCTCCGGCGACATCACCCCCGTCACCGGCTCGCATGCGCTGCTTCTCCAGCTGACGATGAACCTCGTGCAAAACGCGATCGTTCACAACCTGCCCGAACACGGCACCGTCCAGGTCACGACCCGCGCCACTCCGGACAACGGCATCCTCACCGTCGAGAACACAGGGGAAAAGCTCAGCGCACAACAAGTCGCGACGCTTGCCGAGCCATTTCAGCGAGGCACCAACCGCGTACGCACCGACACCACGGGACCCGGCGCCGGAGTCGGGCTCGGCCTGGCAATCGTCAACAGCATCACCGAAGCCCACGACGGCACCCTCACCCTCACACCACGGCCGAACGGCGGCCTGCACGTCACCGTGCAACTCCCCGCCGGGACACCGAAACCTGGGAGGTCGCGAAGAACACTTGCACGCCTCGTCCGCTAAGCCGGACCCGGGATGGAGCATTTGTGGAGCAGAGCGGCTGGAACGGGAGGCAAGAGACCGCAAACGCATTCTCTACGCACGCCGCGTGATTACTTGCCATTCTTCGCTACTGCCTGCATCCCCTTGCGGACGACCCAAGATGGTAAGGAGGGGGGTCGACGGTTCGAGTCCGTCAGAGGGCTTCGCTTCATCCCTGCTAATCACCTCCTTTCGTCGTCTAGAGTGGCGACAGACACGAGGCGCGGCGTCCACCGAGCGTCCACGACTCGCCGCGTTCGCATCATGCGAGGTCTCGAACTCCCCTGATTGAGCGGCCTCGCCGGCCGTTGCTGCGACGTCCACGCAGCGTCCACGGCCCGCTCGAACGCGAGCGTGTCCAAGAGGGCGACGGCGTGGTCGCGGCTGTCGTTGGCGAGGTGCCCGTAATGGCGGTCGATCATCGCGATGCGCGTCCCCATGAACCGGGAAACCGCGAACACCGGGACTCCGGCGCGGAGCGCGAAGGTGGCGTACGTGTGACGCAGGTCATAGAGGCCACGAAGCGGCTCGATACCGGCCTCTATCTGCGCCGGCCGCCAGAGCTTGCGTCCGAAGATCCGGAAGTCGATCCGTCCGCCGCGTATGTTCGGAAACAGGATCGGATTGTCCGAGGTCGGCAGCCGATCGAGGGCGTCGAGCGCCTTCGCCTGCAGCGGGACCGCTCGTGTGCTCAGCCGCGTCTTTGTGTGCTTCAGCCGGCCGTTCGCGTAGGCGCGACGAATGTAGGCGACACCGAGTTGGCGGTCGACATCGCGCTTGTCGAGCCCGAACAGCTCCGACGGTCGCGGCCCGGTCGCGGCGGCGAAGATGACCATCGGCCCGTACACCGGCCCGAGTTGTGCGGCCACGGCTTCGACCTGCTGCCACGTCTCGAAGGGCCGCTTCTCCTTCGCGCGTCGCGCCGGGTTGGGCACGCCGAGCTTGGCCGGGTTGAAGTCGAGCAGCCCCCACGCGACAGCGCGGTTGAGAACTTGCCGGAGCGCCTGCGTCGCCTCGAAGCGATGCCCTCCGGAACAGTCAGGCGCCAGGCATACACCTCGCGAGGCGTGAGGTCCGCCAGTCGCCTCTCACCGAGCTCGGCCGTCACCTTGCCGAGCAGCCAGCGCAGCTTCGTAATCGTCACCGGAGCCGCCTGATGCATCTCGAGGTACTCGTCGACGAACTCGGCGAGCGTAATCGTTGCCCGTCCCCCACTTGGGCCGAGCCGATCTAGCACCTTCCGAAGTGCTCTCTTTGCCTCGGTCCACGTAGCGAACCCGCCGACCTGCCGCCGCTCCGAGCCCCGGCCGTCGAGCCGGTACCGATACGCCCACAACGGCTGCCCGTCCGCGCCTCTCGTCTTTAGCTTGAACACCTGGCCCTGCTGAATCATCTCGAGCCTCCTCGATCGAACTACGGGATCGAGGAATCTCGTGCAGAGCACCTCTCACCACGAGAGGTCGTCAAGCCACTACCGAAAGTCCCCGCGGAACCCGGTCCGGCTCCGGCCTTCGCCCCGGTTGGGACGAAGGCCGGAGCCGGTTCTGGTTTCTAGAGGCTAGGAGTCCAAACTTGGGCTGGGTTGCTCGCGTTGCAGCTCTGGAGCGCGAGCTGGCTACCACTGGCGGTGCCATTCTCTTGGACGCACAGCCCCGATTCGCCGCTCACGATCGTACCGTTCGTGTTCAGTGTCCACACTTGGCTCGGGTATCCCGTCCCCAGGCAGATGTAGAGATCAACCGGGGTGCCGGGGCTGCTCCCGCCGTGGTACGAGTCAGCGCACAGGCCCTCGCTGGACAAGAAACCCGTCCCAGCGTTGTAGGCGAATTGCTGGCTCGGGCCGCCGCCGTTACACGATGCGACGTCAGCGAAGGTGCTGGGCGTCACGCCGCCCGGATCATCCAGACACAGACTCGAAGCACCGTTCGTGAACGTCTGAACGATTAGCCCGCTCCAGCTCTCGGCCGTGTTGCTCACATCGCAGTACTGGAGCGCGAGCTGGCTACCGCTCGCGGTGCCATTCTCCTGAACGCACAAGCCGGATTCGCCGCTCACGATTTCGTTTCCGGTCAAGGTCC
This sequence comes from Gaiellaceae bacterium, assembly GCA_035703805.1. Classification (GTDB taxonomy): domain Bacteria; phylum Actinomycetota; class Thermoleophilia; order Gaiellales; family Gaiellaceae; genus Palsa-739. The sequence continues at coordinate 3,927 of DASSXM010000105.1, forward strand.
ACACTTGGCTGGGATGCCCGGGCCCCAGGCACGTGTACAGATCCACCTTGGTACCGGGGCTACTCCCGCCACCGTAGGAATCCATGCACAGCCCGGCGGTGATCACTGTCCCAGTAACAGGGTTGTAGGTGAATTCCTGCTTGGCGCCGCCACCGCAGGCCTCGACATCGGCAAAGGTGCCTGGCGTCGTACTTCCGCCCGGATCGGTCATGCACAGACTTGAGGCCCCATCGACAAACGGCTGGACGGTCAATCCGGCCCAGTCCTGAGCTTGGTTGCTCGCGTTGCAGGTCTGGAGCGCGAGCTGGCTGCCACTCGCCGTGCCATTCTCCTGGACGCACAACCCCGATTCGACGCTCACGATCGTGTTGTTCGCATTCAACGTCCACTGCTGGCTCGGGTTGCCCGCTCCCAGACACGTGTACAGATCGATCTGGGTGCCCGGAGTTGCCCCACCGCCGTAAGAGTCGAGGCACAACCCCTCGGTCGTCAACGTCTCCGTCACAGGGTTATACGCGAACCCCTGCTGGGCAGCGCCACTGCACGCTGCAATGTCGACGAACGTGCCTGGTGTCGTGCTTCCGTTTGGATCGTCCAAGCACAGATTCGAAGCGAAGTTCTGTTGAAACTCGGTGGTTACCGGAGCCAAGGGCATCGTCTCCACCTGGTCGATCTGGTACTGACCGAAGGCGAGATTGGCGTTGTTGATCTTCAGGCGGACGCCCTCCACCGTCACTGGAGCGAACGACACGACGTCTATTTGCCGTGTGCCGTCGTTCGGACCAGGCCAGGTGACGGTACCCGAGGACGCCACCGTCGTCCAGTTCGAGACACCGTTTGTCGAGATCTGGACGTTCCAGTTTGTCGGCGCCTGACCACCGCAGTAATCACAAACCAGCGAGACGGCTCCGACCGTCTGTGGGGCCGGCCATTGGAGCGTGTAGTACTGCGGGAAGGTCGGAGCGGACGCGCTCTTGAAGAACGTGTCCCAGACACCGGAATTAGCGGCTGACGCCGAGTCCCCCGACCTCAGGCTCGTCGTGGTCGCCGTTGCAGCCGGCGCGCCGTTAGCCGGTATCACCTCGAGCTCGTCGACTTGGTACTGATTCCATTGGTTGTTCGCGCTGTTGATCTGGATGCGGACGCCCTTCGCGGTCAGGGCAGGGAACGACACGAGGTAGGACTCGTACGAATTGTCGTTGTACAGCCAGCTCACGGTTCCCGACGTGCCCATTGTCGTCCAACCGGAGGTGCCGTTGGCTGAGACCTGAACGTTCCAGTTGGTCGGGGCCTGTCCCTGGCAGTGATCGCAAACGACGGTGGCTCCTGAGAACGAGTGCGCGACCGGCCACGTGACCGTGAGATATTGGGGGAAGGTGGGAGCTGTCGCGCTCTTGAAGAACGTGCTGAAGTTTCCGTCGGTTGCGCTTGACGCCGAGTAGCCCGACGCGATGCTCGTTGTGGTCGTTGTCTCGGGCCGCGCGGTCGTCGGGATCGCCAGGTCGGTATTCGACGAATCAGCGGCGACGTTCACGCCGGTTGCGAAGGAGTTGATCGTCAGTCCCAGCGATTTGAGATCCGACGCGACGACTCCGCCGGTCATGATGTTGGAGAACTGAATGTTGTTCCACACGTTTGTGGAATCGCCCAAGATGTGGCCGCCGCCGGCGGCCGGCGTTGTCATGTTGCTTATGGTGATTCCCGAGATCGTGACATTGACGGTGCCCGAGACTCCGAACCACACGAGCGGGGCCGGGCTTTCGATGTCCCAGTTGTTCAGCACCGTCCCCGAGCCCCAGCCGTTCTGGTACGGGGAGTTCCCGCCGTCGCCGCGGAACGTCATGCCACGGCCGTAGCTGATGTCGTAGATGTTCGACACGTTCATGCCGGTCATCGTCTGGCCCGAGCCGATGTCGGCGAATCGGATTTCTGCCGACGCCGTTCCGGACGAGTCGAGAACAGTCCCGCTCATGTTGATATTCGACGTGTTGTAGATCGCTTCGGGCCCGACCGCCGCGAACGTCATCGTGTCGTCACGGGCGCTCAGCCAACCGTTGGTAAACGTCAAGTTGTAGACACCGTTGACCTTGAACGCGTCGTCCTCGTTGCCGACATTGCCCTGCGGGTTGTTGAACTTCACGTTGCTGAACGTGAGGTCGTGCGCGCCCTGGATAGCCGTCTGCCACATGACGGAGTTGGTGAACATCACGTCATTGACGGTGAGGTTGTTGGTGCCACCGTCGGTGAAGAGGTCGAAGATCCCCATCGCCTTGCCGTAGGTCGCGTAGAGGTTGTAGCCGCCCCCGTCAACCACCCCGCGGCCGAAGATCTTGGCGTTGCTCGCGCCCCGGATCGCGATCAATGCCGAGGTCGGGATACCGCCGGTCGAACCCGGAAGCGACGGATAGTCGGCTTCGGTTGGGTCCGCGAGGATCACGGCTCCACTCGAGAGATAGACCTGAACACTGCTGCCTATCTGCAACGTGGCTGTGCGGTAGACACCAGCCGGGAAGTACAAGATGGGAGTTGTCGACGTGTGCGCCGCCACGTAGTTGAGGGCGGCCTGGAGCGCGCTCGTCTCGGTTACACCGTTGTTGTTGACGCCGGAGAAGCTCATGACGTTGACGACGTTCGAGTTCCCGAGCTGCGGCGGGCTGACTTCGAGCGGATCGGCGAACACGAGAAGTGCATTCCGAACGCCGTTGATGTCAACCGCAAAATCCTCCGGTTTCGGGAGCGTGAACGTAATCGTGTTCCCCGAGATCACCGGAGCCATCCCGAAGGCGATCGGCCGGATCGCGGCGGTCGTGACGCCCGCCGTGTCCGTGATCACGACGGTCTCGGGATTGTTGTCCATCTCGAAGCGCGTCTGAGCCGAGCCCAAGTTGTCCTGGACGTTGACCGCGGTACCGCCGACGGTCATGGAGATCTGTGGATCGGCTGCGGGCGTCGAGACGTAGTTGCTGTGCACGTCGAGGTTGAGAAGCGGATAGGCGACAACGCTGCCGGCAGCACGGGCAAGCGGAACAGCGGAGGCTAGCCCGATGGCCCCCGTCGCTACGGCGACGAGGACAGAAGCGCCGAACCTCAGCCGGCACGTCGAGCGCTTCTGGGCGAGGATGAGCAAAGACATGTCGACTCCTTGGGCGAAAACGATTTCGTGACGCTTGTATCAGGTTTCGCTCCGTTTCGCTATGAACCCACTATCTTGGGTGTCGCGTTTTACGAAACCGTTTCGGAAACGGAAAGAGCCCTCTGGCTCAAGAGCCCGGCGCGATGCCGAAGCGCAACTCCGTCCTCGACTCGAACAGCGCTCCAGGCGCCAGGGCTGCCGACGGGAAGTTGGCGTTGTTCGGGCTATCTGGGAAGCGCTGCGTCTCGAGCGCGATCCCGGCGAAGCGCTGATAGCGCCGCCCGCTGGTCCCAAACAGGGTTCCGTTCAGTCGGTTGCCCGTGTACATCTGCAACCCGGGTTCGCTCGTGTGAATCTCCAAGCTTCGTCCGCTGCCGCGTTCGACGAGCCGCGCAGCAAACCGGCCTTCCAGATCACACGCCTCGGCGAGAGCGAAGTTGTGGTCGTAGCCTCCGGCCAGAGTCAGCTGCTCGTCCGTGGCTTCGATCCGACTGCCGAGCACGGTAGGTCGTCGGAAGTCCATGGCGGTGCCCTCCACTGCCGCAAGGATTCCGGTGGGAAGCTGCTCGTCGTCGGTCGGGGTGTATCGCTCGGCGTTGAGCTCGAGCTCGTGACCGAGAACCGTCCCAGCTCCCTCACCCGAGAGGTTGAAGAGAGCGTGATTGGTCAAGCTGACGATGGTCGGGCGCGTCGTCGCCGCTCGGTACTCGATCCGGATAACGTCGTCGAAGCCGAGTGCGTAGGCGACTTCGACTTCGAGCGCACCCGGATAGCCCTCCTCTCCATCCGCGCTTGTCCGCGAGAGAACGAGGGCCACGTCGTCGTCGTCCCGTCGCGCCCGAGCTTTCCACAGGCGCTTGTCAAAGCCGTGCGAGCCGCCGTGGAGGTGGTTACGGCCCTCGTTGCACGTCAGCTGATGCTGCTGCCCGGCGAGCTCGAACCGTCCCCTGGCGATGCGATTCGCGTAACGGCCGACGACAGCGCCGAAGTATGCGTCCGGAGCAGATAGGTAACCCTCGAGAGTTGAGAAGCCGAGGACCACGTTCGACCGGACACCTTTGCGATCCGGCACCTCGAGCGCTTGAACGATGCCGCCGTAGGTGAGGATCGCGAGGCGCGTCGCTGGACTCGTCAGGACGTACCGGTCGACCGTTTCGCCGCTAGGCGCGACGCCGAAGACGGAGGACTCGATGTTCAGCTAGTGGTCCCGAGCCGCCAGCGTCGCCGGAGCCAATCGATCTGTCGTGCCTGGTGAAGCGCTCCTCCACCCTCATGGCCGTTGTAGTGATAGAGCGCGAGCTCTTTTGGTCCGCCGTATGCGTTGTACGCCGCGTATTGGGTCGACGGAGGGCAAACCCTGTCCATCAGGGCGATCGAGAAGAAGCCCGGAGCGCGACCACGTGCCCCCAGGAGCACGCCGTCGAAATACGAGAGAGTGCGAAGCACCTCGTCGCGTCGTCCTCGATGGACGCTCAGATAGTTAACGATCTCGAGGTAGGGAATCTGCTCTGCGAGGTCGACTGCGCGTGGGAAGTCGCAGAGAGCCGGTACATCGCACATGACGAGCGAGACGACGTCGGGAACGAGACCGGCAACGGCTAGCGCGATTCCGCCGCCTTGACTGGCTCCGAACAACGCGACACGCGTCGAGTCGATCCGGCTCTGGGCACAAGCAACGCCAACAGCGCGGACGCCGTCGATGAACACTCGCCGGTAGTAGTAGTCGTCACGATCGAGAATCCCACGGGTCATGAATCCCGGATGCGCGGGCGCCGATCCGGCGGGGTCCGCCGTCTCGCCGATCGACCAGCCGCTTCCCTGGCCGCGCGTGTCCATGATCAGGCTTGCGACGCCGACCGCCGGCCACATGATCGACTCGTGCGGCAGACCCCGGCCGCCTCCGTAGCCTACGAACTGGACGACGACGGGAACATTCGCTGCGCCGGCAGGCAGATGAAGCCACGCGCGAACAGGCTGCCCGCCGAACCCAGCGAACGTCACGTCGAAGGTTTCGAATACGGACAATCCGGTCTCGACCGGCTCAAGACTGATGTCGAGGTCGAATCGCGCTGCGTCAGTCATCGTTCCCGACCAGAACTCGTCGAAGTCGGGCGGCGAGGAGACGCCTCCGCCGTAGGCTTCGAGCTGATCTTGAGGAAGATCGAAGAGAGGCACGGATCAGGCGCCGTTGATCGCCACACCGGTCTCAGGATCGAAGAAGTGAAGCCTGTCCACGTCGACTCCGAGCGAAACGGTCTCACCCTCGGTTACGCGTGAGCGCGGCGTGAGCCGCGCAACCCAGCTTGTCGAGTTCACGGCGAAATGCACGAGGACGTCAGAGCCGAGCGCCTCGCGAAGGTCGCAGCGGATGTCGATCTGGGCGTCGCCGTCATTGCTCGAGGCCAGCAAGGGATCGCTGAAGTCCTCCGGTCGGATGCCGACGATGACTGTCCGGCCGATGTACGACGTTAGGCGGGGGCGCGCGCGCTCGACGTCCGATCCGACGACGAGCGAGTGCTGCGCGAAGTCGACCATCGTTCCCTCACCATTTGCGGTGAGGCGGCCCTCGATGAGGTTCATCGACGGCGAGCCTATGAAGCCGGCGACGAAGCGGTTAGCAGGATGGTCGTACACGTTCTGCGGCGTGTCGACCTGCTGAAGCACGCCGTCCCGCATCACCGCGACGCGGTCCCCCATCGTCATCGCCTCGACCTGGTCATGGGTGACGTAAACCGTCGTGATCCCGAGATCGCGCTGCAGCCGATGGATCTCGGCCCTCGTGAAGACACGCAGCTGCGCGTCGAGGTTCGAAAGCGGTTCGTCCATGAGAAATGCCTGCGGCTGCCTGACGATCGCGCGCCCCATCGCCACCCGCTGGCGCTGGCCGCCGGAAAGCGCGCGTGGGCGACGCTCGAGTAGCTGGTCGAGGTCGAGCATCTGCGCCGCTTGCAGCACCCTTCGCTCCCGCTCGTTCCTGTCGACGCCTGCCACCTTGAGCGCGAAGCCCATGTTGTCGGCCACCGACATGTGCGGGTAGAGCGCGTAGCTCTGGAAGACCATGGCGACATCGCGGTCGCGCGGAGCCAGATCGGTCACATCACGGCCGCCGATGAAGATCGCTCCTTCGTCAACGCCTTCGAGTCCGGCGAGCATGCGCAAGGAGGTCGTCTTGCCGCAGCCGGAGGGTCCGACGAGCACGAGGAACTCGCCGTCTCGGACGAGGAGATCGAGCCTGTCGACCGCGGGCCGGTCCGCGCCCGGGAAGCGTCGCGTCGTCTCTGAGAAAACGACCTCAGCCATGCACGCCTCGCAGCATCGCGGCAGCCACCTCCGGAGCGACCGGGTTGAAGAGCGTTCCGCTGCCGAGCTCACCGGCGGCGACGTAGCGGACGGTGTTCGCCTGCCGTCGCGTCGTCACCAGGTGCAGATGGAGATGGATGCCGGGATGGATCCAGAACATGTACGGGAGCGGCTCATCGAAGAGACCGCGATAGCGCCTGAGGGTGCTGGTCAGGACCTGCGCGAAGTCGTCACGCTGGTCTCCGTTGAGCCCATCGAGATCGGCGATGTGCTCGGTCGGCGTGATCACGAGCTCGAAGGGCCAACCGGCGGCGTAGCGAGCGTAGGCGATGAACGAGTCGTAAGCGTCGACGATGCGTGGCTCGAGCTCGGGAGCCGCCGCGAGTTCGGCGCAGATCGCGCACCCGAAGTTTGCCGCGACTGCCGCCTCCTTGGCCGGAGCTGGGGGAACGTAGGGGAAGGCATAGATCTGCCCGTGCGGATGGCCGATCGTGGCGCCGACCTCGCCGCCGTTGTTCTCGAACACGAGCACGTACTCGATCTCGGGTCGCGCAAGCAGTGCGACCGTGCGCTCTGCCCAGAGGTCGACGACGGCCCGGGCTTGCCTCGGTTCGAGCGTCGCAAACGACGCGTCATGGTCGGGCGAATAGAGAACGACCTCGGCAGCACCTCGCGCCGGCTGCCGCACGCCCGCAGGCTCGCTGAGCTTCAGGGGCTTGCCCGGTCGCATCGGCGGCCAGCGGTTCGGGAAGGCCTTGACGACGTAGGGGTGTTCCGCCTCCAATCCGCCGACGCAAAATGGGCAGTCGTCGAGCGCAGGCAGGTTCGGTCGGTCCTGCCGCGTTCCCGTGATCGCCACCCATTCTCGCGTCATGCCGTCGAGCCGGAACTCGGGCTCCCGCGCGACGATGTCCGCTGGTCCCTCGGTGAGGCGGGTCTGGAGATTCGTCATGCGTCCTCTAACCGCGCACCGCTCCCGCGCTGACACCGCGGATGAGTGTGTCCTGGAAACGTAGGAAGAGGAGAAGGAGCGGCAGCGTGACGACGACGCATCCCGCAAGAACGAGCTCGTACTCGACGATGAACCCGGTCTGACTTGTGCTCAAGCTGGGAAGCGCGACCATGATCGGCTCGTACTTCGGGTTGCTGACCATGACCAGCGGCCACAGGTAGTCGGTGAACTTGAGAACGAACGTCAGCACAGCGATCGCACCGAGGACGGGAGCCGACATCGGAAGGATGAAGCGCCAGAACTTGCGCCAATGGCCGGCGCCGTCGACGCTCGCAGCCTCGAGAACCTCGTCCGGAATGGATTGCATGTACTGCCTGGCCATGAACATTCCGAGGACACTCGCCGTCCCGGGCAGGATCTGCACCTGGTAGGTGTTGAGCCAGTTGACGTGAGCGAAGATGACGTACAGCGTCGGAATGTTCACTTCGGGAGGGACGAGCATCGAGGCGATCAGAAGAGCGAAGATGAGATTGCGGCCCCGGAAGCGATACTTGGCGAAGGCGTAGCCTGCCATCGCGCTCAGCACAACTGTCAAGATCGTGAAGGGGATCGTGACGATGAACGTGTTGAGCAGCGCGCGACGCATGAACGACCCGGTCGTCCCCGTAAAGAGCGTCGTGAAGTTCGAGAAGTTCGGCTGATGCGGGACTCCTGATGGGTTGGTGCTGAGCTCCCCGGCGCTCTTCAAGCCCCCGAAGAGCATCACGAGGTATGGGTAGATGGCGAGAACGCCGATGCCGAGAAGGAAAGCGTTGACGACGGAAACGCCGGCCACGCGCCGGGGGTTCCACGTCCGGGCTCTCACCGCGACGGCGCTCACTGCCGGGCCTGCCGGAAGAGCCGGAATTGGATGAGAGAGAAGATGCCGATGGCGATGAAGAGCAGCCATCCGACGGCGGCGGCGAGCCCGTACTCGCCGCTGGTGACGTTGACGATGACCTGATTCATCACCGGCGCCGCCGACGGCGGAGCGCCCGTCAGGTTTCCGCCGCCGTTTCCGATCAGCAGGTTCGGCTCGGTGAAGAGCTGCAGCGACGCGATCGTGTCGATGACGATGGCGAAGACGATGGTCGGCCGCAGCAGCGGCAGGATGACGTAACGCAATCGTTGCCAAGCGCGGGCACCGTCGACGCTTGCCGCCTCGAGGAGCTCCTCCGGCACGCTCGAGAGGCCGGCGATGAAGACGACGAAGTACCAACCGAGGCCGCGCCAGACAAGAAGAAGGACGACACCCCACTTCATTGCGGATGGGTCGACGAGCCACGATGTGTGCAAGTGGAAAACGGAGTTGACGATTCCGTTGTTGCTGAGCATGACGCGCCACACGAGGGCCGCCGCGACCGGGGCCATCACTTGCGGCACGAAGATCAGCGTCCGGTAGAAGCCTGACCACTTCACCAGCTTCGAGCGAACGATCACCGCGAGCAAGAGGGCGCCGCCAAGCAGCGGGACGAGCGGCACGAGCCAGTAGAAGAGCGTATTACGAAGCGCTTGGCGGAACTCGGGATCGCTGATCAGGGCGCGGTAGTTCTGCAGTCCGACCCAGTGAATGGCCGTATAGCCGTTGTAGCGGGCGAAGCTGAGAGCGAGCGAGAGCGCCGAGGGTACGGCGAAGAAGATCAGGAACGAAAAGATGAACGGCGAGATGAAGAGGTACGGCGCCAAGCGATCCGCCCATCTGCGCCGGCGAGCTTGCCGGCGCAGATGGGCGTTCAAGGCCTCAACTGAAGGAGGAATGCTCGCCCGGGCAGGTGGCGCGGGAGGATCAGTCGCCACCGTGCGCGATGCGGTCGTCGAGGCCAAGGTCCGAAACCGACCGTCCTACGGTTTGTATGGATTGCCGATTTGCGAGGTGAGCTCCTGCTGCGCCGTCTGCAAGTACGACGTCGGATCCGTCGAACCGCTCGCAAGGAAGCTATCGAGCGCGTTGTTCAGGATCGTTATCTCCTTGAGAGCAGCGGGGTCGTAGTTAAGGACTTTGTAGTGGACACTCGCGGCCTGGTATGCCTTGATGAAGGAGGAGCCGAAGTACGGGTCCTGGTTCACCGCGGGCGACTGCTGCGCTGCTGTGACGTTCGGCACCGCACCCGACTTGTAGGTGAGCAAGCTGCCCGTCTTCGTCATGAACATGTCCTCGACGAACTTCATGGCGGCGGCCTTGTTCTTGGCCGCCTTTGGCACCACGAACACCGGGCCGCCCGCCTCACTCCCACCGCCGTTTGCGTCACCGCCGATGCTCGGCCACACGGTCACGCCCCATTGATTTGCGAGTTTCGGAGCGTACATCGGCAGGAATTCCGCCAGCCAGCTTCCGATCGGAACCGAGGCAATGGTGCCGTCTGCAAGCCCCGACTGCCACTGCGGGCTGAAGTCGTCGAACTGCGTGTTGACGACCCCCGAAGTCCGAAGCTGAGCGAGGGCGACGAACGCCGCTCGTATGCTCGGGTCAGTGGCGACAACGAACTTGCCAGTCTTCCGATTGAAGACCTGAGAGCCGTTGCCGGACATCAGCTCTCCGAGGACGTACGCCTGTGGCGACGCCGCGATGTTCCAGATGTAGCTGTTGGGGAACTTCGCGTGCAGCTGCTTACCGGCGTCGATGAACTGCTGCATCGTGTGGATCTTCGTCGGGTCGATCGCGGCCTGTGCGAACAGATCCTTTCGATAGAACCACAGCTTCTCGTTGATGTTGTACGGCACGCCGAGGTACCCGCCGTTGTAGGTCATCAGCCGCTTTGCCGCGGTCGTCATTCCGGGGAGATACGACTTGATGTACGGAAGGAGGTTCGTCAGCTCGCCGGCCACGGCAAACTCCGGCACCTCGGTCTTGTTCAGCAGGACCAGATCCGGAACGCCGCTGTGCGCGGCGAGCTCGAGCCGGAACTTGGTGACGGAGTCGCCGTCGTTCGCGCCGCCGTTGACCATCTGCAGACTCGTTCCCTTCGCATCCTTCGGGTATGTCGTCTGCCATTGCTGAAACAGCTTCTCAGCGACGGTCGGCGTACCCCAGACTTGGAAGGAAATCGTCGTCTGCTGGGTGTGTCTCGCAGCGGAGGCGCCGGCCGCCGCGTAGATCGCTGTTCCGATCAGGACCAACAGTACAAGAGATGCGACGAGCCTTCTGCGCGGCCCGCCGTCCCGCCGGCGCCAGCTTCGATTGAAGCTGCCGTTCATGCCCTTCATGGTGCAACCCTCCTTTGGGATGCGTTCTTCGATGACGGTTGGAACCGGAAGCGGCAAGTGGCGTAGCCGATCTGCTCGATCCGGTTCTCGATCCGTGTGTCGTCGCCGCTGATCGGCGACGACGCGTTGAACCACATGCGCCACTCGTCGCCGTCGACGACGACGAACGGCTTGTAGACGTTGATGGAGTCGAACTCCCCGGCCGCACCGCGGCTGACAACCGGATTGTCCGCGTGTCGTTCCCAACTCACTCCGTCCCGGGACCGCGCGATCCCGATAGCGGAGTCCTCGAAGCCATTGGCGAAACCGATGTAGGCGGCGTACAGGAACTCGCCGATTGGGAAGACGTGGGCGCCGGCAACTCGTTCGGCTTCCCACGACCCGCGCTCGCCGGGGCGAAGCACCGGCGCGTCCTGCACGCGCGTCCAGGTGATTCCGTCGACGCTGGTCGCGTAGCCGATCGCGTCGGGCTCGTAGCGCTCCCCGCCGCTGTACCACATGTGGTAGCGCCCGTCGCGGTCGCGAAGAACTGACGGGCACATGAGCGCCGCCTTCTCCCAGGCGAGCGTGGGGGAAAGCACGACCCCTTTGCGCTGCCAGGTCACGCCGTCCTGACTCGTTGCCCGAGCGATTGCGACCTGGCTCTCGCTGTGGGCGGAGTACCACATCGTCAGGCCGTCTTCCTCGACGAGGACGTACGGCCGCGTGACCTCGATGTCTTCGGGCGAGTCGTACGACGAGGGTCCGAGAACGACCTCCTCGCGCGCCGCCCAGTGAAGGCCGTCGCTGCTCTCTGCGTATCCGATACCGCGCTTCGGCCTCCACGAGAACCACATGCGATGAAGCCCGCCGTCTGCAACGTCGACGGACATGTCGAAACAGGTTCCGAGCTCGCCGCCGAGGACGGGGTTGTCTGCGTACTTGATCCAACGCTCGGCGCTGCAGATTTCGGCGACACCGTTCACAGCGGCTCCTTGACGACCGAGCGGCAGAAGGCGAGCACCTCTTCGCGGTGCTTGGTGAAGGTGTCGTGCACGACAGGGAGAGCCGGGACGAACCCCTGACGGCGCAGCGGTGCGGCGAGAGGATTCGTTCCGCCTTCATGCACGCCAGTGCTTCCGAAGCCGGATGCGCCGTCCTTGAGATGACCGAGCACACGCGAGTAGCGCATGGGAAGATCGTCGAAGCGAGGCGGGTCGGCCATCTGGATCCAGGTCTGGTTCATCGGAAAGACCGCGAGCAACGCGTCGTACCAGCCCTCGCCACAGACCAGAAGATCCGGATGCCGTCTCTTGATCTCGCCGACGAGTTCGCGGTAACCGCGAAAAACGTCATAGCGCGGGTCGTCGAACCAGCATGCGCTCGTGTCGAGAAAGACCCCTTCGACTCCGTAGCGCTCGACGATTGCGCTGACCTGATCGGCGAGATACTTCTGAAACTCGGGCTCACCGGGGTTGAGGAACACCTGCTCGTCCTCGCCGACACGGTCGTTGTCCCAGTCGGGTCGATTGATCAGCTCGACGTATCGGTTCGACGGGCTGCGAAACGCAGCACGCTCCCAGTCGGGATAGCGGTTGACGTTGGCGCCGTTCGCGCCGAGCATCGGCATCAGGTGGACCCCTAGAGCACGGGCTCGCTCGACCAGGCGGGCAAAGCCCTCTTCGCCACCGAGGTCCTGGCCTGGCCGGTAGCTCGGGTACTGCCAGTAGTAGCGACCCTCCCAGCCCGGCAGGTAGGCGAGGATTCGGTCCCCGGGGACCTCGGCAGAGACGCTTTCGAGAATCGCCGCCATCTGCTCGAAGGTGTTGAAGACGAAGCCGGTCCAGTGCTGGCCGTGCAAGGTGACGACGAGGTCGAGCTGGTCGGCCCAGGCAGGAGCGTCACGCCGCTCTTCCCACCGCGGCACCTGGAACGCGTCTTCGATCCAGCAGAGGTGATCGTCGAAGTCGCGCTTGATCTCGACTTCATCAGCGCGGAGGGAGAGACGGATCTCAGGAGTCTCGAATGAGCTGCCCCGTTCAGTTGCCGACGGGGTGCAGATCACTTCGACGATGTCGCTCTCGCTCCAGTGCGGCCGGTACGAGTAGAAGCGGATCGCCCTGACCAGGTCGTCCCGCACGCTGATGACGAGCGCCGGGCCTTCGCCCGCGCAGATCCACGGGGTTTGCCAGCTCGCGCCAGAGCTGCTCCACGGGTAGGTGAGAAGAAGCGGTGTTGTCTCGGACGAACGGAGCGTGCTCCCCGCCGCGGTGGTCGGTGTCCACCAGCCCTCGCCAATGAGCGCTTCGGGGAGATTGCGAAGCAGCAACTTGACCCCCTTCACCGTCTCCTCGCCGCGGACGGCGACGACCCACGTCGTCACATCGCCGTCGCCGAAACTGCATTCAACCGTCACCGTGCCGGCGCTCTTTTCCCGACCGCCGAGGCGTTGGAGTCCGGCGGCGCCGAGCCAGCGCCCGTCGAACTCAGTCCGTTCCGGATCCAACCCGTAGACGTTTTCGGTGGTGAAGAGCTCGACCGCCCATTCAGCTCCGGGCACGCCAGGCACCTCGAACCACGGATGCGCGGGGTCGAAGCTGAGGTTATTGACGTACATTCACGCAATCGGACGGCTGGGCGAAATCGTTTTCGATGCGCGAGGTGTAACACCGCGTCCCCGACCTGTCAAGCCGTTCTAACAAGGTTGTCGTTAACTACTGGCTCAGTTCAACGTTCACGAAATCGTTTCGTATTGCTAAGGTAGGCGCGATGCGGAACGAGGGCACTCATGGCGACGCCTAGCACCGTCACCATCAAGGACATCGCCCGTGTCGCCGGCGTCGCTCCAAGCACGGTGTCGAAGGCGCTGAACGGATCGGCTGAGGTCAGTGAGGCGACCCGAGCGAACGTCGCCGCGGTGGCCACCCGGCTCGGCTACCGGCCAAACTCGATCGCGCGCAGCCTCAAGGTCCGCCGTACCCACACCCTCGGGGTCATCACCAATGACCGTGAGGGCGCCTTCACCACCGCGATGGTGCATGGCGTCGCCGACGTCGCCAGCGGACACAGTTTCGGCGTCTTTCTCTGCAACAGCTACGGCGGCTCGAGCAAGGAGCGACAGCACATCGAGCTTCTGCTCGACAAGCAGGTCGACGGGATCATCCTCACCGGTTTCAAGGTCGAACAGCGCGGCGCACCGGCCGCTCCGACCGGCGCCGTCCCCCTGGTCTACCTCTACTCGTACACCTCGGCGACCGACTCGCCCTGCATCCTCCCGGACGACGAAGGGGGCGCGCGTCTCGCGACCAAGCATCTGATCGGGCTCGGACGAAGGCGAATCGCATTCATCAACGGACCGCCGAGCTACGAGGCGACTCATCTTCGGCTCACCGGCTATCAGTCGGCTCTCGAAGAGCACGAGCTGCCATCCGACACCGCTCTCGTCCTCACGGCCGGTGACTGGAACCAGGATTCCGGTTTCCGCCTTGCGCAGCAGCTGATGTCGCGGACCGAGCGGCCGGACGCGATCCTCTGCGCCAACGACGAGCTCGCCGCGGGCGCGATTCTCGGTCTCACCGAGCTCGGCCTGAAAGTTCCGCGTGACGTCGCCATTGTCGGCTTCGACGACCGCCCGTTTGCCGCCCATTTGCCGATTCCGCTGACGACGGTCGCGCTGCCGCTTCTCGAGATGGGTGAGGTTGCAGCGCAAAAGATGTTCGAGGCCATCTCGGGCGGACAGCGCGAGAACGAACTGATTCGCGTGCCGTGTCAGCTCGTCATTCGCGCTTCCTGCGGTGCAGCTGACGTCGAAGCGTCGCGCTAACCGGCACGTCGGCCGACCCGATGAACGTCTGGGCTCCCGGTCGGATCAATCTCATCGGCGAGCACACCGATTACAGCGGCGGCCTCGTCTTGCCGGCGGCGATCGAGCTCGGGCTCGCCGCCGACGTCCACAGCCGGTCCGCTGAGATTCGACTCTCCTCGACAACCTTCGGCGAGGCTCAGCCGTTCGCCGCTGACGGCTCCGGTCCGCCAACGCACGGTTGGGCTCGGTTCGGTCAAGCTGTCGCCGCCGAGCTCGACCAGCTCGGGCGGCCGGCCGTCGGCCTGACGGCGACGATCTCGTCGACGCTTCCCGCCGGTGCCGGGCTGTCCTCGTCCGCAGCGCTCGAAGTCGTCATCGCCCTCGCGCTGTGCGCCGCGGCCGATTTCGACGTCGAGCCGCTCGAGCTGGCAAGCGCGTGTCGACGCGCCGAGCTGCGTGCCGTCGAAGTGCCGTGCGGGATTCTCGACCAGGCAGCCTGCATCCTTGGGGAACCGAACGCGGCGATTCTGATCGATTGCTCGTCGCTTCAGCACACACTCGTCCCGGTTCCGGCCGATGCCGCCTTTCTCGTTGTCGACTCGGGCATCAGCCGCGAACTCGCGAAGACCGGCTACGCCGATCGGCAGCGCGAGCTGGAAACGGCCCTGGCATCGCTCGGTGCAAGCAGACCACGTGAGCTCGATCTGGAGGATCTCGAGCCGCTCGAGCCGCTCCTTACGCGTCGGCTTCGCCATGTCGTTACCGAGAACGCGCGCGTCCGACAATTCGCGGTCGCCCTCGAAGCTGCCGACCTGCCGATGGCCGGCCGCATCATGTCAGCGAGCCATGCAAGTCTGCGCGACGATTACGAGGTGTCGTTGCCGGACATCGACGAGCTCGTAGCGGCAGCAGAAGATTGCGGCGCTTACGGCGCACGCCTAGTCGGCGGCGGCTTCGGCGGAGCCGTCCTCGCACTCGTCAAAACCTCTCGAGCCACCGAGATCGCCCGAATGATTCGCCGAACCCATCGCGCGGGACGAGCACCGATCGTCGTTCATGCCTCACGGGGTGCGCACATCAACTCGGCCGCGAGAGCCGTCGGCTGATGCGGGCGATCGTGACCGGAGGTGCCGGATTCATCGGCTCGAACGTCGTCGACGTGAAGGGTGTCAAAACTCCGATCTGAGCTCGAGCTCGATTCGGCGATGACCTTGGCTGTCTTCGTCCTCGCAGCGAGTTCGGGCGGTGAGTTGCCCGGTGTTCGCTCGCGGCCGGAGGTCGTTGCTGCGCCGAGTGTTGTTTCTCGCGCGCGCGAATATCAGAAACCTCTGCACCACAACCGCGCGCGCCCCACACCGCGGGCTCGCGCTTACTCAGCCCGAACCGGCAGAGATCAATCCCTCGCCCGGTCCCCATGTTCAGCGCCGCGATCGCCTCGGCGGACTCGTCCACGAGTACTACAGAGCTGCAGCCTAATGAACGCAGTTTTGACACCCTTCAGGCCTCGGGTTCAGCGGACGCGGAAGTACTGCTTGTCGCTCGTCGCCGCCGGGGTCACGCCGTAGTAGTAGGCGCGGGCGAAGAAGTAGCCGCGTCGCGGTGCCGGGTAGCTGAGCTTGAACGTCCCGTCGGCGTGGCCGGATGCGTGGCGAAACCACACTGTGCGGAAGCGGCCGCTTAGGCACTGTTTCACTTTCACCTTCACCTGCCAGGTCCCGCTCGGTTTCGGCGTGACGCTCCCACGGATCGTGATCGGCGCTCGCGGATGGAAGAACGTGTAGTGGTGTCTGAGCGAGCATGCGGTCAGCTCGCGGTTGGCGTATCCGCCTTCGAGGTTGAGCTGGAGGCTGAAGGAAGCGGCGGCGGCGCTACCGGCGAGCACGGCGAGCACGGTGGCGGCGGCGAGTGGAAGCCGGAGTTGTCTGTGGGTGCGCATGCGTGTAGGCCTCCTGATCAGACGGTTGGAGTGGTGGCGAGGACACGATCGAAGACGTCTAGGGCGCGCACGCTGCCCTCGAGCGAGACCGGAGCGGCGGGCGGCGTCGGCCCTTCGAGCGCGTGGCGAATCGCGGCTGCGAGCCGCCCCTTGTGGAGCTCGGACGCGCGCACGAATCGCGCGACGCCCCACTCACCTAGCCGCTCGGCGCGAAGCTCTTGCTCTCGGCTCGGTCCCGGGCGGGGGACGAGGACGGCGGGGCGCCGGTGGGTGAGGATGTCGCAGACGGTGTTGTATCCGGGCATCGATACGACGCAGTCGGCGAGCGCGACGTGCGCGCGTAGATCGGGGACGATGCGGCACACGGTCGCGTTCCCGCGCTCGGCGAGCCGGACGAGGCGTAGGTGTTCTTCGTAGGGCATCAAGGGGCCGGTGACCGCGAGCCAGCTTCCGCCCAGCGCCGGGCGGAGGTTGCCGGCCGCCTCGATGAACGCCTCGAGCATCCCCGAGCCGTCGACGCCGCCGCCGCAGCTGGCGAGCACGAACGGCCGCTCGTAGAGGGGGAGGTCGCTCGCCTGCCCGGTCGTGCGGCCGAGGTAGCCGCAGTAGTGGAGCTTGCCTGCCAGCTCCTCGTCGAGTGCGTAAGCGGCGGCGAAGTCGGTCATGCGCGGGTCGCCGTAGACGCAGATGGCGGCGTAGCGCTCGCGCAGCACCTCGTAGACGCCCGTCTCCGCCCAGAGCCCGCGGACAAAGCCGGGCTCGTCAACGACATCGCGGAAGCCGGCGATCGCCCGCCCACCGCGAGTGTCGAGTCGCTCGAGCGCGGGTAGCAGCTCGCCGTACGGGCCGGCCGGCATGAAGTCGGCCACAAGCAGGTCGGGCGCGAAGCGGTCGACCACCTGTTCGAGCAGCTCGCTCCGGAGCTCGACGACTTGCTCGAGCGGGAGCGGCAGGTCGCGCGGCCGCCAGGTGCGGTAGCGGTCGACCATCGCCAGCGAGGGCAGCTTGACGAAGTCGATTCCGTCCGGGATCTCGAACATCGAGGCGGCGTGCGACCCCGTGGCGAGCAGGATCGCCGCATCGGCGTGGCGGCGCCGGTAGGCGGTGGCGAGGTCGAGCTGGCGCTGGAGGTGGCCGACGCCGACGCCGTTGTGTGAGTAGAAGAGCGCGCGCCGGCCGCTTCCGGTCGGCTCCGTGGTGGTCTGCCGGCCGGCCCGCGCCGTCCGGGCTTTCGGTTCGGGACTGATGAGACGACCAAATTGCGGCGAGCTCGAAGCGAGCTCGTCGTAGCTGCCCCGCGCGACGATCCGGCCGTGCTCGAGCACGACGATCGCATCGGACTCGCGCACGAGCCGCATGTCGTGCGTGATCAGGAGCGTCGTCGCGGTCCGGCTCAGGTCGCGAAGCGCCTCGAGGACGTCGTGCTGCTTGGCGGCATCGAGGCCGGTCGTCGGCTCATCGAGGATCAGGATCGGGGTGCGCCGGATGAGCGCGCGCGCGATCGCGACCCGCTGTCGCTCGCCGCCGGAGAGGGAGGCGCCGCGCTCGTCGACGAGGGTGTCGTGCCCGTCGGGGAGTTCGGCGAGGAGGTCGCCCAGTCCGGCCGCTTCGGCGGCGGCCTGCACCTCCGCGTCGGTCGCTTGCGGCGCGCCGTAGCGGATGTTGTCGGCGATCGAGAGCCCGAACAGCACCGATTCTTGGCGGACGATCGAGATCTGCGCGCGCAGCGACTCGAGCGTGAACGCGCGAACGTCCTTGCCGCAGATCGTCACCCGGCCGGCCGTGGGGTCGTACAGTCGCGGCAGCAGGCTGACGAGCGTCGATTTGCCGCTGCCGGTCGGGCCGACGATCGCCACCGTCTGCCCGGGCCGGGCCTCGAGACTGATCTTGTCGAGCACGGGCGCCCCGTGGCCGTAGGCGAAGCTGACGTCGTCGAAGGCGATACGGCCGGTGAGCGGCGGCGCCGGGCGGGCGTCGGGGCTGTCGGTCAGCTCGGGCTCGATCTCGAGCACCTCGACGATCCGCTCGGCCGCTGCGAGCGCCTTCGCGCCTCGCTGGACGGTCTTCGATGCGCGCCGCAACGGCCGGTAGGCGCCGCGGAGGTAGCTGACGAAGACGACCAGCTCGCCCGGTGTGAGCGCGCCGTGCAGGGCGCGAACCGCACCGGCCCAGAGGACGACGACCATCCCGCCCGCGAGCGCGAGTTCGACGCCCCGGTTCATCCGGGCCTCCAGGCGCACCGCGCGCGTTCCCTGCTTCAGGCTTCTACGGCTCAGCTGCTGGAAGCGCTCGTGCTCGCGCTCGGACGCTCCGTGCAGCTGGACGACGTCGATCGCGGCGAGCGCCTCGTGCATCGCGGCGGCGAGCTGCCCCTCCCGCTTGCGTTGCTGCTTCGAGCTCGCGCGGATCCTGCGGCCGTAGAGTATGGTCAGCAGGAAGATCGGTGGCATTACGCCGAGCGAGATCCCGGTCAGCACCGGATCGACGGCGAGCATGACCGCCAGCATCAGTCCGAGCACGAGGATGTTGGTGCCGAGGTTGACGGTCGAGTCGATCAGGACGTCCCGCAGCAGAACGATGTCCGAGCTCAAGCGTACGAGGAGGTCGCCCGTCGAGCGGCGCTGGTGGAACGCGAGCGGCAGGCGATGCAGGTGCCGGTAGAGGCGGGTGCGGATGGCGTAGACGATCTCCTGCGCAGCGCTCGAGAGTAGGAAGTCCTCGTAGTAGTAGGTGACGCCGCGCACGACGCCGGCCGCCGCGAGCCAGAGACCGGCGGCGGCGAGGTAGTCGTAGCGTGAGTAGCCGAAGATCGTGAACGGGGCCGCCCAGAAGCCGCGCGCGGCCTTGCCGAAGAGCACCTGGTCGAGCACGACCTTCAGCGGCCACGGCTCAGCCGTGCGGGCAAGGGCATAGACGACGCCGAATAGCCCGCCGGCGATGAGTTTGCCGCGGCGCTTGCGCACGTCCTTGCTGAAGTAGCCGTAGATCACGCGTGCCGACGTCCAGCGTGGCGCCGGCGCTCGCCCCTCGGCGACGGATGCGCTCACGCGACCAGCTCTGCCGGTCGTCCTCGCAGCGCGACCAGCGCACGCTCTGCGTTGCGGCTCCACGAACGCTCCTTCATTACGTACTCGCGTGCGCGTAGACCGATCGCGCTCGTCCGCTCCGGGTTGCGGGCGAGCGCGACCAACGCCTGCGCGAGCGCACCGGCGTCGCCCGGTGGCACGAGCATTCCCCGGTCGCCGCCGCCGAGTAACTCGCGGATCTCCGGCTGGTCGGAGGCGACCGGGCAGAGCCCTGCGGCCATGTACTCGACCAGCTTCAGCGGCGAGAAATAGAAGGCCGGCACCGCCACGAACGGAGCGGCGCCGACGTCCCAGCGCGACAACAGACGGAGCGTTTCCGCGTGCGAGAGCGCACCGTGATAGGCGAAGCGCGCAGCCGGTAGGTCGCCAATATGTTCGACGGCGGCGCGCCCGGGCCCGTCGCCGATGACTTCGAGACGCAGGCTCGGGATCGCTTCGAGCGCGTGCCGGAACGCCTCGAGCAGGACCTCGACGCCGTGCCACGGCTTCAGGCTGCCGGCGAACCCGATCGTGAACGGCCCCTCCGAGCTCCGTTGCCGAATCGGGAACTTAGCCGGATCGACCGCGTTCGGCGCCACCTCGATCCGGCCGGCGGCGAGTCCCGCCTCGTCGAGCAGACGCGCGAGTGTCATCGACACCGCGAAGACGCGATCCGTCATCGCGAACACGCGCCGCTCGATCGTCGCAGCGAGCTCCGCATGTGGAAGCGTCCGGTAGCGCAGCGCCTCTTCACGCAGCGGCGCATTCACCTCGAGCACATGCGGGATCCCCAGCGCGCGAGCCGCCTTCACGCCGCCGTCGCTGAACAGCGAGAAGCGCTCGTAGACCGCGTCGGCACCGAACCGCTCGGCGATCCTGCGGACCTGAGCCGCCTGGCGGGCGACCGCGTCCAACAGCGAGCTCGCGTCGGCGTGCTCGCGCGGCAGCACCGGCTCGATCGAGACCAGCTCGATCGGCGCCGGCAGCACGTCGCCCTCCGCCCCGATTCGCGGCGAAACGACCCTGACCGTCGCGCGGGCATCGGCCATCGCCGAGACGAGCTCGCGGACGTGCACCGACGCGCCCTTGTGCCCGAGAATCGGCACGCCCGGGTCGGCCGACAGGTGCAGCACGCGCATCAGGCGACCGCCCGCAGGCGCTTGTCGAGCGCCGCGTCCGAGGCCAGCCGAATGATGCCCGCCGCCTGCAGCGCGGCAAGGACGGCCGGCTGCGTCTCGGCCCGGTCGAAGCGCTGGCGCACCTGCGTCTGCGCCGCCGCCCCGAGCGCCTCGCGCAAAGCCGAATCGAGCAGCACGCGCTCGAGCTGCGCCGCCACGGCGACGGGGTCGTCCTGGGGCGCGAGCAACGCCGATTCCTCGCCCACTGCCTCTAGCACCCCCGCACAGGTGGTGGCAACGACCGGCAGAGCGTGCGCCATCGCCTCGAGGAGGACGTTCGGAATCCCGTCCCGGTCGCCGTTCTCGAGCTCGCGGCAGGCCAACGCGAACGTGTCCGCGCGCTCGTACTCGACCTGCACCTCGGCCTCGCTCAGCGGCCCGAGAAACACGACTCGGTCGCTGAGGCCCAACTCGTGCACCAGACGCTGCAGCCGCGCCCACTCGACGCCCTCACCGACGATCCGCATCCGGAAGTCCACGCCCCGGAGGTGCAGGAGCGCCGCCGCACGCAGCAACACGTCGTGCCCCTTCTTCTCCACCAGGCGCCCCACGCTCAGCACCACCGGCGGACCCTGCCGGACCGCGTCGCCACGGGCACGGGCCGCCACCTCGACGCCGTGGTAGGCGAGCGCGACGGGCGTCCTCCCGGCCGAGAGCTCGAGCAAGTGCCGTTGCCCCTCGGCAGTACAGGTAAGCACCAGCTCAGCGTCGCGCACCTTGCGCACAAGCTCGCGCGTCGGCGTCAACCAGATGTCCTTCGCATGCGCCGACAACGCGTACGGAACGCCGGCAAGCAGCGCCGCGAAACGGCCGAGCGTCGCCGGCTTATGCGCGAAATGCACATACAGCGCCGGCGCTCCCAGACGCACCAGCCGGTGCGCCAGCAGCACACTGCGGCGCAGATTCATGCGCGAGAAATCCGGCGAGGAGATCACCTCCGCCAAGCCGTGCAAGTACCCCGCAGGACCGCGAAGCAGGAGGGCTGCGTGTGCGACCCGCAGTGCGAGCCGCGGCGCCGCTTCGCTCAAGTCGGGCAGATACTCCACCTCCGCCCGCAACCGCCCGCCCGCCTCCTGCACGACCGACTCCTCCGGATGCCGCAACGCGATCACATGCAACCGCACACCCTGCCGCTCCAGCTCCAACAGTTCATGCAGGACGAATGTCTCCGACAGCCGCGGGAACCCGTTCACGAGAACGACGAGATCGACGCGTCTGCGGCCTATCGCGGCCGGCCAGCCTTCCGCCTCCGCGAACTCGGCAACACTGGGGTCACGAACAGCGCCCACGTGCCCCTCTTACCCACTCCGCCTGTCCGCGACTCCATCGGTCCACGTCGCACACGACCGCACCACCTCCCGCCTCCACAAGAGAACTCTCACATCACATAGATGCGGGAGCGGCGAAAAACCTGCGCTATCTCGCCGAGTGGAGGTTCTCGCGCCGTTACTCCGGCGCGATCTGCTACTTACGCGCGCGCGCGAGTAACAATCGCCGGCGCCGTCCACTCGTGATGGCTCACGAGTTTTACGCCAAGTGCCTCGATCTCTTCCCCCAAACCCGGCTCGGTCAGCGTCTGAAGCTCGACTGCTCGCTCGTGGAGGTCGCTGGTGATACGCGCCGGGTGGCAGGCCAGCTCGGAGAAGCCCTCGCGCGCCTCGGTCGCGATCACGTGGACGAGATACGGCCGGAGCACGTGTTCAAGGTTGGTCAGGCCAGGCTCCCACTGGCCGTAGAAGCCGGCTGTGTATCGCACCCGGCCGTCGTCGTGAAGTGGCACTCCAAGCGGTGCCACCCGCTCTGCGAACCTCGGCGTTCGGTGCTCGGTCATGTGTCGGTGATGGTGGGAGTCGACGTGCGTGGGGTCGTCCCTTATCAACTCGCGGAAGCGCTCCAGCTGCCGCCCGAACGCGCGAGCGGTCGCAGCGGCGTCGTCGAGGTCCAGGTCAGCGTCAGCGACGAAGTGCAGGCTCCGATAGGTTGCGGTGCTTCCGAGCCAGCTTCACTCGTTGCAGAACTTCGCCCTCTCGGGGTTCTCCGTGCCGCGAGAGGGGCAGACGGCCACGGGCGGAGTCTAGGCTGGCTACGAAGATCTTCAATCTTAACGACGACCCCGAGTGGGATCGCACCGAAGAGCGAGAGGGCTGGCGGATCAAGGACGCCTGGGTCGGCGCGCATGTCGACGCCGAGCTAATCGGCGCGAGCATGTACGAGGTTGAGCCTGGCGACAAGCAAGGGCCGTTCCACACCCACCACGCGAATGAGGAGTGGGTGATCGTCCTTCGCGGCGAGCCGACGCTGCGCACGCACGAGGGCGAACAGCACCTACGCGAGGGCGATGTGGTCGCCTTCCCGCGCGGCAAGGAAGGCGCTCACCAGATTCGCAACGACACGGACGCACCCATCCGCGTGCTCATGCTCTCGACGCTGATCGCACCGGAGATCGTCGAGTATCTCGACACCGGCAAGGTCGGCGCGCGCAGCGTGGCCGGCGAGCGGATCATGTTCGGCAAGCCCGGACCCGAGCTCGACTACTGGGAAGGCGAGGACTGACATCCGAGGAGCTCGCCCGTAGACCGCGGACCGCGCGGTTTTAGCGAAAAACCTAAGTCATTCAACGCGGGATCCATAGCCGCGCGAAATGCCACATTGCTCTTCGGCCGCCGACAAACCAGCGGGACGTTCCCGACCCCCAACCTAGATCCCGCGCGGAAACTCGATGGTAACTTGAGCCACACCGACCGCGCTCGCATCCTCGAGCGTCCGGCCGGGTTCGTGAAGCTGGTGACGGCCGCGCGTCCACTGCTCGGCCGTAGGGGCGGCGGCGTACTCGTCGGCGCGCAGATCGTCGGCCGCGTGCCGGCGAGCTGATCCAGGAGTGCGCGCTCGCGATCCGCACGCGCTGCTTTGCCGACCGGCTGGCGCAGACGATCCACGCCTATCCAACGATAAGTGTCGCCGTGCAGCAGGCCGAGTCGCAGGAGTGGCCGCTCGGGCGGCTGCTCGCCCCGCGCGGGTAACGCGTTAGCGGGCGAGTTGCAGGCGCCAGCCGCGCAGCGCGCTGGCGGCGAAGGTCGCGAGCCCGCCGGTGGCGCCCAGCGCGACGAGCACAACGCCGTCGCCGAGGTGAAGCGATGCGAGGGCGAGTCCGGTGAAGACGGCGAGCCCGGGCAGCTTGCCGGAGACAAACCCGAGACCAGCGGGCGCGGCGAGGCGGACAAAGTAGGCGAGCGCGACGGCGAGCCATTGGGCGGCGTGACGTCCGAGCACGAGCGCGACCGCCCACCAGGGCAGGAGCTGGTGGCGTCCGGCTCCGACGGCGGCGGCGGAGAGGACGAGTCCGTCGACCGAGCCGTCGAGCCAGAGGCCGAGCCGGGTCGCCTCGCCGCGGGCACGCGCGATCGGCCCGTCGATGCCGTCGAGGATGCCGGCCGGAATGAGCACGGCGGCGAGCCCGAGCGGCGAGACCACGAGCAGGGCAGGGACGACACCTGCACGCAGCGTGGAGAGCACGTTCGCGAGCCCGAGCCGCCGTTGGTCGTCGAGCATGCCGAGGTGCCAGTCGACCATCGCGACCACGAGCAGCCACCAGAGCGCACCGGCGAGCGCGAGCCAGGGGCGGACGCCGGCGACGGCGATCCAGGCCGCGAGTCCGGCCCCGCCGAGCGCGAGCGTCTGCCGGTGCTCACCGCTGCGCGCATCACGAGTCGCACGGGCACGCCCGAACGACGCGGCAAGGAAGCCACTCCAGGCGCGCGGCCGGTAGCGCTGCCTGCGCAGCTCGCCAAGCAGCTCCCGTGTCCATACCTGACCGGCGGTCATGGCCGCCGGGCGATGACGACGCCGTAGCCCAACAGGCCTTGCCCGAGCACGCTCCGCGCCTCGGCGACGAGCTCGCGCCCGCGCTCGACTCCCTCGGCGCCGATCATGCTCGCGACCACGAGGCGCCCGTCGATCCGGTCGAGCAAGATCGCGAGCGCGTCGTCGTGCGCTTCGACCTGCTCGACGACGAGACCGGCTTCTGCGAGGAGCGCGACGATCTCGTCGAGTGGGCGCGCGTCGGCGATGCAGGCAACCCAGGCCTGCACGGAGGTGAGCGACTCTGGAAGCTCGCTGGTGCGGGCGGTCAGGTCGGAGATTGCGAGCCGTGCGCCCGGCCGAAGGACGCGCGCGAGCTCGCGCGCCGCCGCCTCCTTGTCGGGGAACGTGCACAGCGCGCACTCGCAGAGGGCGCCGTCGACGCTCGCGTCGGTGAGCGGCAGCGCCTCCGCATCGCCCGCGATGAAACGCACGCGCGGATCCTCGGGTGGATCGAGCGGTGGCGCGAGGTCGACGCCGATCACCGCGCAGCCCGTCTCGCGTGCGAGCTGCAGCGCGCTCGTACCCGGTCCGCAGGCGACGTCGACGACGAGATCGCCCTCGCCCACGCGCAGCGCGAGTGCGAGCTGCGAGGTCAGCGCCACCCCGCCCGGATGGAAGCAGTCGCCGAGCAGGAAGCGTGCCGCCGCCGACGAGTAGGCGGCGGCGCAGCAGGCCTTCACCTCCTCGGCGGCGAGCGTCATCACGACACCGTCTTGGAGCCGTAGCGGGTCGGCCGTAACAGCGGCTGCAACGCGTGCGCGTTCGGCACCACCGGCTCGACCTCGACGCCTGACAGTTGCGCCCGCACCTGCTCGCGGTAGCCGACCGAGTTGTACGCGCAGAAGGGGATCAGCCTGCCGTCCGGGACGATCTCCGCGACGCAGCACTTCATCAGCTGGCGGACGTTCAGCGTGTAGGCGTCCTGGAAGTCCTGCACAACGAGCACGAACACGTGCTGCTCGAGCCCCTGCAGCGCCTCCGGCAGGTCGATCCCGCAGTCCTCGCAGGCAAGCAGCGCCTCCTCTGCACCCGGGCTGGCCGAGGCCGAGAACATCCGCTCCAGCGCCGCGCGGACCGCCGTGTCCGGGTAGATCCGGTTCGAGACGTAGTCGAGGTAGTCGTCGATCTCGAGCAGCCGCGTGAACGGCACGACCGAGTCGCCGTCGACAAACGCGTAGCTCATCGAGCGGCAGCTCGGAAAACAGCACGGCACCGGCACGAAATCGTCCAGCCGGAACCACTCCGGCACCTGCGCAGCCACCAACTTCATCACGTCCGCGTTTGTCAGCCGCTCGAGCGGGTCGAACTCGACGTGGCGGCCGGAGTGAGTCACCGGCTGGAAGGCGACGCTGTTCACCGCCGGGTGCGAGACCCCGAAGCGGACGATCGCACCCAACTCGTGCTCGTTGACACCCTTCTCGACCGCGGCGACGAGCGTCACCGTCAATCCCTCCTCCGCGCAGCGCGCGAGCGCGCGTTGCTTGTCGGCGCGCAGGTCCTTGCCGCGGATCGCCAGATGGGTCTCCGCTTCGAGACCGTCGAACTGGAGATAGATGTGCGGCTTCAACCTGCCGAGCTCGCGCGCGAAGCGAGCGTCGCGGGCGATCCGGATCCCGTTCGTGTTCAGCATCACGACCCGAATCCCCTTCTCCTTCGCGAGCGCGATGAACTCGAGGATCTGCGGGTGGATCGTCGGCTCGCCACCGGAGAACTGCACCACCTCCGGCGAGCCCTCGGCGGCGACGAAGCGGTCGAGCATGAACTCCACCTGCTCGCGCGTGAGCGAGAACCCGTCCGGCTGGTGCCCGGAGTCGGCGAAACAGATCGGGCAGTCGAGGTTGCACCCGCTGTTCACCTCGATCACGCCCAGGCAGGCGTGCTGCTTGTGCTCGGGACACATGCCGCAGTCGAGCGGGCAGCCGTCGGCGACCTCCGTCTGGAACTCGAGCGGGATCGTCCCCGGCTTATTGAAGCGCTGCTGCGCCATATACAGCTCCGCATCCGAGTAGACGAGCGCCTCGAACACGCCGTGCTCACGGCAGCGCTTCCGCAGGATCACCCCGTTGTCGCGCACGTTCACCTCGGCGTCGACCACCGTCTTGCAGACCGGACAGACCGACTTCGTGTACTCGAGGAAGACCTCGTCGCGGTCGAGCTTGAGGGGCGGCTGTGTGCTCACGCGTCGGTCGATTCGCTGCGAAGACGGTCGATCACGTCGTCTCTCACCGATACGCCTCCCGGGGAATCCACCGTGCGGAGCTCGCGAAGCGTGTGTACAAGGCGACCCAGTGATTCGAGCGTCTCGCGGCAACGTCCGCAGCGGGCAAGGTGACGGGCGACTCGAACTCTGCGCAGGCCGCGCAGTTCGCCGTCGACCCGCTCAGAGAGGGCATCGCCCGTCGTCTCGCAACTCGCCTGGAGCAACCCCACGCCCGTTCTGATGCAGCCGTCCGCAAGCGCGATTCAGGCGGAGGCGGAGCTACCGCTGCTCAGAGGGTTGATCGCGACCGCCGCTTTCCCAGCCCTCGAGCGCCTCGCGCAGCTGCATACGGCCGCGATGGATCCTGCTCTTCGCCGCAGCAAGCGAGATCTCGAGCGCGGCGGCGACCTCCTCGTTGGAGAGCCCTTCGACGTCGCGCAGTACGACTGCGATCCGGTACTCGTCGGGGAGGCGGCGCAGCCGCTCGATCAGGAAACCTCGCACGTCCGCGGCCGCGAACGCATCCTCCCCGCCGGCGACGGTCGTCTCCTGCAGTTCGGTCGTCGGCAGCGTCTTGCGTCGGCGGCGCATCAGCGCTTCGTTGACGGCGATCCTGTACAGCCACGTGTAGGGCGCGGCGTCGCCGCGGAAGCGCTCGAGGTTCCGCCACGCCTGCACGAAGGTGTCCTGCACCGCCTCGTCGACATCACGCGCATCATCGAGCAACCGATAGAGGAGAGCGCGCACACGCCGCTCGAAGGCGCGCACGAACTCGGCGAAGGCGTCCAGATCGCCGCCCCTGGCCTGATCGAGCAGCTCACGTTCGCTTAGGGCCACGGCCTGGTGATCGTAGTGGCCGAATCGTTTCTCGCCTGAGCCGCATCTAGCATCGTGAGGGTGAAATCGCTGATGGACATGATGGTCGGCTCGTGCGAGGAGACGCGGGCGCAGCTCTCCGATCACCTCGAGGGAGAGCTGAAGGGCATGCGCCGGCTGCGCGTCCGTCTCCATCTCGCCGGCTGCGATGCCTGCTCGGCGGTCGCGCGTTCGCTGCGGGCGACGATCGAGCGGCTGCACACACTCGACGAGCACTTCATACCGGACCCCGCGCCGTCGGTCGTGCCCGCCGTCGTCGACCGGATCCGCCGCTCCGACCGCGAGTGAGCGCCACGAAGGTCGGCGAGCCGGCGCCCCCGCTCGATCTCCCCGACCTCTCCGGCACGCGCCACCGGCTCGCCGACCTTCGTGGGCGGGCGATGCTGATCGTTTTCTTCCGGCACGCCGGCTGACTGATCTGCCGCGCGCACCTCGTGAAGGTGCTCCAGCGCCGCGAACGGATCGACACACTCGGCAGCGTGCTCTTTGTCGCCTTCGACGAGCGCGAGCGGCTCGAGCGCGCGCTCCTGCGCGGACTCGACGTCGCCTACCCGGTCCTCGTCGACCGCGACCGCTCCGCATACCGGAGCTGGGGGCTCGGCCGCGGCTCGATCGCCGGCGTGTGGGGCGATCCGCGCGTCTGGCTGCTCTACACACGCAAGCTGCTCGGCGGCGAGCGCCTGCGCCGTCCCGGCCGCGACACGCTCCAGCTCGGCGGCGACTTCGTCCTCGATCCGCAAGGAATCGTCACGTACGCCCGCCCCCAGCAGCGCGACGATCGGCCGCCCGTAGCGGAGCTTCTCCGCGCGCTCGAACGTGCAGCCCGCACTGCCGACTGAATCCGCCGCCACGCGCACGGCATCGAAATGGTCGTGAAGCGAAGACTGCTCCTTGTTCTTGCCGTCGCCAGCCTGGCCGGACCTGGGATCGGCGCCGCCGCAAGCGGCAAGCAGTGCTTGGCCTCCTTCGATATCGGCTTCGGCTTCCGGACGGACTTCTGCCGCCACGTCGTGCCGCTCTCGCAGTTCCAGGCCGGCGGCCCGGGCAAAGACGGCATCCCTGCGATCGACCATCCGCGCTTCGCAGCGGCTTCTTCGATCCGCTGGCTGAAGCCGCGCGAGCCGGTGATCGAGCTCGCTGTCGGCCGCGACGTGCGCGCCTATCCGGTGCAGATCCTGATCTGGCACGAGATCGTCAACGACCGCGTCGGCGGCGTGCCGGTGGCGATCACCTTCTGTCCGCTCTGCGATACCGCGATCGCGTTCGACCGCCGTGTCGAGGGGCGTACGCTCTCGTTCGGCACCACCGGCAATCTGCGCAACTCCGATCTCGTCATGTACGACCGGCAGAGCGAGTCGTGGTGGCAGCAGTTCGGCGGCGAGGCGCTTGTCGGCCACTACGCGGGTATACGTCTGCGCGAGCTTCCGGCACTGATCGTCGCCTGGGGCGATTTCGCGCACGCGCACCCCGGCGCGCTCGTGCTCACCCGCGACACCGGCTACGCGCGCGCCTACGGCGACAACCCCTACCCCGGCTACGACGACGCCTCGAAGCCGCCCTTCTTCCCAGTCGCCAACTCGACCGACCACCGGCTCCGACCAAAGGAGCGGGTCGTGTTCATCGACCGCGGCAGGCAGGCGGTGGCGATCCCGTTCTCGGTGCTCGAGCGCAAACGCGCCGTCCGCGTCACCGTCGGCGGCCAGCGGCTTCTCGTGCGCTGGCATCGCGGAGTGGCATCGGCGCTCGACGCCGGGACGATCGCCGCCGGTCGCGACGTCGGCACGGCCTCGGTAGTCACCGAGCGTGGGAGGCCGGTCGCGTTCGACGAGCCGTTCTGGTTCGCCGTCGCCGCCTTCCGGCCGCACGCGACGATCGTCAGGTAGCGGCAACGACATCGCCCGGATCGCCGGGCGGTATCACCCGAAAGCGACCCCACTGGTGGCCGGCGGGAAGGTTGAAACGCGTGCGGGAGGAGCCGCGCGCGTCGACTATGAAGTGACCGACCGTCGCTGTGTGCGCTCCTTCGCCAGCCCAGAGCACATACATCGTCCCGGTGCGCGTGGGGAGTCCGCGCGCGACGAGCGAGACGGAGAGGTTGCTCGCATCGGCGTGCGCGACCACCGCACGCCCGACCGGCTGCCAGGCCGCCGAGCGCGAGGTGAACTGGCGCGAACCAACGTGCCCGGGCAAGAAGAGCAGAAGCATGGCTGCCACCAAAAGCGCGGCGACGAGTCCGGCGGGGAACCGGAACCAGCGGGAGTTGCGGCGGCGGCGGCGCTCCTTGCGACGAGCGGGTGCGCTCGTGCGCAGGAGGCGGTCGACGCGGGTCAGCAGAAAGAGCTGCCGCTGGCAGTCGTGGCAGGCGGCGACGTGCGCGAGCAGCTCCGGCTCGTCGCGGTCGAAGATGAGGTCCGGGAGCCGAGTGTGGGCGTGCTTGTGGGTCACTCCGGCTCCTCCGCGAGCAGGGTCACGAGGCGGTTCAGGCCGCGTCGCGTCCAGCTCTTCACCGACCCGAGCGGGACGCCGAGCTCGGCGGCGATCCGGCTCTGGCTGAGGTCGTCGAAGTAGGCGAGCTCGACCACCGACCGCTCCCGCTCAGGCCGGCGCACGTTGAGCGCGGTGCGCCGGGTGAGGGTGAGAAGCCAGGCGGGCGCGCTGCCGCGCCGGCGGTCATAGAGCGGCGCTTTCCGCCAGATGCGAACGAACACCTCCCGCGCGCAGTCCTCCAGATCGATCCCGACGATCGAGCGGAAGGCGCGCTCGATCGCACGGTGGTAGCGGTGGCGAAGCTCCTCGAAGGCTGGCTCGCTGCCCACACCGATCGCCTGCAGGAGGTCGGCGTCGCTCGCGCGGGACGGCGCGGCGATGCGCGTCTCCGCTTGCGCTTGGAGCTGTTGCGAGATCACATCAGGAGGTACAGAGGCCATCACCGACTTGGATGCGGCCAAGCCCCCAGTCCGAGCGAATCCCGTGGGGCCGCGGGCAGCCGCGGCGCCACATGCGGCCGTTGCTACTTGATGTTCAGCGTCACCGAGGACTGGGCGCCGATCGTCGGCGCGTGGGTTTTGTCCTCCAAGGTGGCGATGAACTTGTGCTGGCGGGGCTTGATCCCGGCGAGGGAGACGTGGAAGGAGCGGTTGCAGCTCATGCCGAGCATCGTCCCCATTCCCATCATCCTCATCGTGTTCGTGTCGACGTTCGCGTGCCAGTGCCCCCAGCCCGTCAACGGCGCCTTGCCGTACAGCGCGCAGGAGAGCCGGAAGTTCTTGACCGCGACGACGAGGTCGAAGCCGCCGTGCACCGTCGACCCGGGCTTCGGCGAGACGATGCTCACCTGCGGCTTGCCAGGGAAGTTGATCGGCTTCGCCGCCGGCAGCGAGTTCGACGGCTTGTAGGTGAAGCTGATCTGCTTCATCGCCTTCATGTCGTCGGCCTGATCGTTCGCCGCCGGAATGAACTGCAGTGTGTGCTTGCCCGGCTGCACGTTGAGCATGCTCACCGGGCCGCGTGGACTGCAGAACATATTGACGAGCGACTTGTCCAGCTCGATGTGGTAGCGGCCAATCCCTTTGCGGTTGGCGGTGGCGGCGTAGCGGCAGTCGACCTTGAAATGCGTGATCGACACGTCGGTGTTCAACGTGTTACCCGTGAGGGTGAAACCGTTGTTCGGCGCAAGCACCTGCAGATGCGCTTCACGAGCGTCCCGTGCGCGGTTTTGAGCGTAATCGTGAACCCAGCCCAACGGTCCCGCGCAGCGCCGTCGCCTGGCTCTCTGCTCGCCCTCCCGTTGCAAAGGCGAATGCCAGCGCGACGGCGAGCAACAGGGCGAACACGGTCATGCGCTTCATCTTCAGAGCATCCTTTCGTCGGTTTCGGAGGTACAGCCGAGGCGCTAACCGTGGATGCGGTCGACGAGCTCAACCAGCGGACCAGACGCAAACGGCGACTCGTAGCGCAGCCCGAGCCGCCGAAAGACGAGTTCCGGGACGGAGATGTCGGCGAGGAAGAGCCGGCCGACGTTCGCGGCCGCTTCCGGCGCGGCGAGCCCCTGCTTCGGCAAGGCCAGCGTCATCGTCGCCTCCGCCTCGACGGCGGGGGAACGGACAACGCCGGTAACGAGCTCCAGCCCGGAGGGGACGTCGAGCGCGAGCAGGCGTCGGCCCGCGCTCCAGCGAATCAGGGTCGCAGCGCCACCATGCGGATCGCCGCGCTGGCTGTAGCCGAGCAACGCGTCCACGACCAGCTCCGGATCCCCGAGCCCCGTCGCTGCACCGATCTCGACCGGGATCGCGAGGTGGCGCACGATCGAAAGCTGCTTCGTCGGTACCGGCGCAAGACGCTCAGGATCGGTTGCGAGCACGACGGCGACGTCGGCGCCGGCGTTTGCGAGGTGGCGGGCGGCGACGAGGCCGCCGCCGCCGTTTCCGCCCGGACCTGCGAGCACGACGAGCGAGCGGCCGCGGAGATCGCCACCGAGCAGCTGCCGGGCGAACGCGGCGAGGCTGCGACCCGCGTTCTCCATCATCTGCACGAGCGAGATGCCGACCTCGTCGACCATCAGCCGGTCGACCTCGCGCATCTGCTCGACTGAAAGCCACGGCACCGCATCAAAGGCAACTGCAGGGATCGCCGCGAGCCGAGTCACAGACGGTTCCCGTCGAGTCTACGACTCGACAGCTTGCAGTCCGTCATCGCTCCGGTGCCAGCGGCACCGGCGACGAGCGCCACGATGGTTACCGTCGCCCCACCGAGCCAGCCGCCTGCAGCGCTTGCGGCTCCGACCGCGAATGAAACAAAGGAGATCACCGCTGCGGCAATGGCTGACCGCTCGAATGTCTGCTTCGTATCGCCGTGGTCGATCATCAGCCCGGACCTTTATAGATGAGCGTCTCGGGGAAGAAGCTGCGCCACGCAAACCAGTAGACGGGTGTCGCCGGCAGACGCGTGCCGTGCTCGAAGATTGCCGCTGAGCCCGCTGAGGGGTCGGGCACGATTGTGAACCGTCGCCCGGCGACGAGATCGCTGATCGGATGGCGGAGGAGGTAGAGCGGGTATGCCTTGGCGACTCCGTCGATGCGCACACCGACCACGAGCGTGCTACCGGCCAGGCCGCGTACGACCTGCGGGTAGTAGACGTTCACCTTCTGCGTGTACGCCAGGTAGGGGTCAGAAGAGAGTTCCTCGCCACGGAAATCGGCGTAGCTGTACGGGTGGGTAAAGCGCGTTGCGTACCGGTCGCGCCGGACCGAGAGCACGAGCGTGTCGGGGTGCGTTCGCAGCCACTCACCCCAGGTGACCTCGGCTAGCGGGATCGGTCGCAAACGGGTGCCGCGATAGCGGCCGCTGATCGCGCGACCGAGCAGCTGGCTCCAGAGGCTCCCGCTCTCGCGGTCGTAGAGCACCTGGTTCGCGTGGAGAAGCAACCCGGAGACGCCGAAAGTAAGCGTGTGCCCGCGCACGCTCCGGTCGAAGGCGAGCGCCGTCCGACAGAGCGGGCACCAGGTGATCGCAAGCGGTCCGTCGTCGACGACCTCATGCAGCGAAAGGAGGCCGATTGGGTAAGCGTGTGGCCGGCCGTCGACGAGGGCACCGACGATGAGGTCGTCGCCGCGGAGCAGACCGCGCACAGCCGCCGGCCGATCGAAGCGCGGGCGCACGATCGCCGGGATCACGTCCTGGCCGATCACGCGGATCACCGGCGGCGAGCCGAGCCCGCTGAAGTCGAGCGGAGCCGGCCCGCCGTGCCTGCCGCTGCCGCCGCACCCAGCGAGTGCGACCACGAGCAGACCAGCCACAAAGAAACGAGCCATCTACACCGTGAGGCCGGTGAAGCGGGACAGAAGAGAGGTGAGCCGGATGAGCTCGCCGGTTGCGAGTAGCACGCCGAAGGCGACCAGGAGCGCACCGGAGGTGGTGCTGACGATGCGCCAGTGCACTCTGAGCGCGCGCGAGAGCCCGAGCGCGCGGGTGAACGCGAGCCCGAAGAGCAGAAAAGGCACCCCGAGACCGAGCGCGTAGACGAGCAAGAGCAGGGCCCCCTGGCCGGCGCGGCCGCCGCCGGCGGCGAGTGTGAGGATCGCAGCCAGGGTCGGGCCGATGCACGGCGTCCAGCCAATCGCGAACGCGAACCCGGCGGCCACGGCGGTGAGCGGTCCGCTTCCCTCGCGGCGGAGGTGGATGCGCCGCTCCGCGAGCAGGAGCGCCGGCAGCGGCAGGCCTGCGTAGATCAATCCGGCGAGGGCGATGAAGGCGCCGGCGACGATCTCGAGCGAGCGGCGGTGGACGAGCAGGGCGTTGCCGAACCAGGCCGCGCCGGCGCCGAGGAGCGCGAACATCGTTCCGAATCCGAGCACGAACCATGCCGTCTGCCCGACCACGCGGCGCGGCCGGGCGCCGAGCTCGCCGAAGCCGACGCCGGAGACGAAGGAGAGGTAGCCGGGGATCAGCGGCAGCACGCAGGGAGAGACGAACGACACGACGCCCGCGGCGAAGGCGGCTGCGAACGCGGCGGGGCCGAAGTGGATCACCTGCTAGTGGCGGAGCGCGAGTTGCAGTCCCTGGTCGAACTCGGCGAGATCGCCGGCGCCAACGATCTTGGCGACGACTCGCTGGCGGCTGTCGAGGAAGAACGTCGTTGGCAGGCCGGTGACGGCGAGCTGCGCGCCGAGTGACCCGTCCGGGTCGGCGATGCTTGGATGCTGCCAGTGCCACTTGCGGTAGAACGCGCGCGCGCCGCCAGTCGTGTCCTGCGTGTCGATTCCGAGCACCTGCGCGGAAGGGTGCTGGAGGGCAAAGCGGCGCAGGTCGGCGGCCTCCTGGTTACAGCCTGTGCACCAGGATGCCCAGACGTTCAGCACGACCGGCTTGCCGGCGAACTGCGTGAGGCTGACCTGTCGGCCGTCGATCGGATCCGTCCCCCGGAGCGCCGGCGCTGCCGCGCTCGTGCGGCTGATCCCGCCGGCGAGCGCAGACGAGTTCGCAATCGGGCTCGTGCGGCCGCTCTTGTGCGCGATCGCGATCCCGCCGACGGTCACTGCGACGAGCGCCCCCGCCGCTGCGACGTAGGCGAGGCGACGCTCCGAGATCCACCGCCGCCTCTTCGCGGGTTGACGCTGACTCTTGCGCGCCTGCTTCGCCTTGCGTCCGCTCATCGCATCCTCCGAGTAACCGGTTGCGGCACGCCTGCACAACAGCCGCCCCGCATCCGGGGAAGGGGGCCCGGCCGATCATCCTGCCGGACGGGTTTCGTCTTCTACGTCGTCTTCGATGCGCCGGATCGCTGAGACGATGCAGCGCCGTCAGGCGGACGGTCGTCCGCTTGCGAGCAGGTCGCGCATCTGGCGCTCGAGCGCCACCGCCGCAGCCGAGCGGATCGCGCACGACTGGGCGGCAGCGAGGAGCCGCAGCGTCGGCAGGCGAACTCTCGGCCCGCCCGCGGTACTTGTTTCTCGGCGTCGATCTGTGCCCTTTGCTGCCATGACGAGTGGTCGTCTCCGACTCGGCGGTCGAGCTGATCCACGCCTCCGGCGGCCAGTTGTACGTCTGGAGGAGACGGACCGGCTGCTGCGGCTGCCTGACCACGCTCGTCACCTCCAGCGTCGCGCGGAAGCGGAAGGAGTTTCTGCGTGTGGCCGGCGCCGATCGGTTCGAGCTCTTTCCGCGACTCCGAGCCTCTCGGTCTCGGCATGCACGGTGTCCGCCCCGTCCCGGACGAGCTCACAACGCACACGAGCGTCCAGTTCACCCGCCGCTTCGAGTCGGGCTACGAGGGCCGCGACTGGCAGATCGCGCTCGCCTGACCGCAATCCGAATCGATACCGGCTCCCGCGGTCATCTAACCGAAGAACCGAGCAAGGGAGACCCACGATGGCCACGATGGACAAGGTCGCGATCGTCGTGCTCGCCGACACCGAGACGCACGCCGATCTCGGACGGCTGGTGAACGCGCTCATGACCGCCGACGAGTTCCGCGAGCATCGTGCCACTACTGCGCAGGCGCCTTCGACGTCCGCGAGGAGCTCGAGCGAATCGACTTCCCGCTCCTGCGCGACCACAAGGGACACCCAAGCATTCGCTCGCTCGTCCACGACGGGTACCAG
>DASSXM010000112.1:0-19303 GCA_035703805.1 Gaiellaceae bacterium
GCAACGGGATCGTGGGGACGACGAGGAACACGTTGATCAGGAAGTTGATGGCCTCGTCGACGATGCCGCCCGCGTACGCGGCGAGGATGCCGAGCGTCGTCGCGAGGACGGTGGCAAGCGTCGCCGCCGCGACGCCGAGCAGCCGCGAACGGCGGGCGCCGAGCATGACCTGCGAGAAGATGTCGCTTCCCTGGTCGGTCGTCCCGAACAGGTGATGCCACGACGGCGACTGCCGCGCCGCGAGCAGGTTGAAGTCGTTCGGATGGGCGACGGAGATGAGCGGCGCGATGAGCGCGATCAACACGATGAAGGCGAGCATCAGCAGCCCCGCGCGCGACTTCGGGTTGCGAAGCAGGAGCATGAGCCAAACGGGCACGCGCGGTCGACGCATCAGCCCGTTCGCAATCTCGGGTCGAGGACGAAGTTGAGGAGGTCCATGATCAGGTTGGCGACGATCACGCACACCGAAAAGACGACGAGGAGCGCTTGCGCGAGCGGGTAGTCGTTTCCGAGGACGGCCGACTGGAGCGTGTAGCCCGCTCCCGGATAGCTGAAGATGTACTCGACGAACACGAGACCGCCGACAGCACTCGCGAACTGCGCGGCGAATCCGTTCAGCGGCGGGAGGATCGCGTTCCGGCCGGCGTAGCGCGTCATCACGCGGCGATCGCGAAGCCCCTTCGCGTGCGCCATCGTCACGTAGTCCTCGCCGATCGTGTTGATCATCACGGTGCGCATGTTCAGCACCCAGCCGCTGGCGTACGCAAGCATGACGACGAGGATCGGCAGCTCCGCGTGCCGCAGCGCACTCGTGAGGAATCCCCAGTTGAAGCCGGGCGTGACGCTATTGCCGAACGCGTGCTGGATCGGGAACCAGTGCAGCTTGAGCCCGAACAGGTAGAGCCCGATCAACGCGGTGAAGAACGCCGGGAATGCGCCGAGCGCCATGAAGGTCGGCACGACGAAGCTGTCGACAACGCCGCCGCGTTTCCACGCGGCGACCATCCCGATGAAGATGCCGAGCGCGAACGAGAGGATGAACGCAACGCCGACGAGGAAGATCGAGTACGGCAGCGTGCGTCCGACGACTTCCGACACCTTTGTCGGATAGTTCGACGTCGAGATCCCAAAGTCGAAATGCGCGATGCGGTGCAGATAGACGACGTAGTCGTGCCAGACCGAGTGGTGCCCGCCGCCGAGCAGCGCCTCGTACGTCTGAATGATCCCGGGGTTCGCCTGGATCTGCGCCGGGCTCAGGTGCTGCAGCAGGCCGGCGATCGGACTGCCCGGCATCAGTCGTGGGAGCAGGAAGTTGAGCGTCAGCGCGACCCAGGTCGCGAAGACGTAGAAGGCGAGCCGACGGGCGAACCAGCGCATGTTCGGTGCGAGGAGGGTAGACCGGCGGGCGGCGCTCGGGCGCCGCCCGCCAGGGAGGGTCTCTACCCGCTGGTACCTATGCGCCGACCTGCCCTCCTGGGCAGATCCGAGTGAAGGAGAGGATGTTGTCCGGGAACGTCGTGAATATCGGGTCGCCCCAGAAGCTCTTGGGCGAGTCCCAGCAGTGGAAGTACTTCGTGCTGTAGGTGTCCCACCGCGGCCCGACGAAGAGCGGCACGATCGGCAGGTCTTTCAGGAACAGGCTGCCGAGCTGCGTCGCGATCGCCTGCTGCTTCTTCGGGTCGAGCGTGACCTTCCACTGGTTGAGCAGCGTGGTCGCCTGTGGATCGGCGAAGTGCTCCCAGTTGCCGGTCGGGCTCGCGTCCTGCCCCGCCGCGATGAACGCGTTCTGCGAGAGGTTCGCGTAGTAGTAGCCGTACGGGGATCCCTGCGACCCGCCCTGCCAGAGCAGGGTCGGGAACTTGCCTGCGCTCGCGTTCGGCCACCACGAGCCCCAGTCAGGCTCGAGTGCGACGTTCGAGTCGATCCCGATCGCTTGAAGGTTCTTCGTGATGATCTGGTTCGAAGCCACCCAGTCCGACCAGCCGGAGATGACATGGATGTTGAGCTGGACGGGGTTGCCCTTCGGGTCGATCAGCTGGTTGCCCTTGTACGTGAAGCCGGCGTCCGTGAGCGTCTTCTTCGCTGCGGTCGAGCTGTACGTGGCGAGGGTCTTCGCCTGCGCCTTCAGCGCGGGATCAGTGACCCACTTCGGGAAGAGGAAGCTCAGCCCGAGCGCGTCGGTCGGCGGCGCGTAGCCGTACTCACCGAGCTTCGACACCGATGCGCGGTCGATCGCCTGGCTCAACGCCTTTCGGAACGCGATCAGGCTGTACGGGTACTGCGTCGTATCGAGCACGAGCGAGATCGGGTAGGCGGCCGTCGCGTAGAACGAGTGGAAGTGTTGCGGGTCCTTCGCGATGTACGCGTTTTCCACGTTCGGCACGAAGTTGTGCGTCCAGTCGACCTGACCGCTTTGGATCAGCGCGAGCGCCGAGTCGTTCGACGACGCCTGCACATACTCGAGGCACGGCACCTTCGGCAGGCCCGCCTGCCAGTAGTGCGGGTTCTTCGAGAAGACGTAATCCTGCGTAGTGAACCGCGAGACGACCGTGAACGGTCCGGAGCCGACCGGGTTCGAATTCGTGAACGTCGTCGGGTCGACGCTCGCCCAGATGTGTTTCGGAACGATGAACTGCCGGTTCAGCGTCGCCGCGATGAACTGCGAGTCGGGCGTCTTCAATGTGATCGCGACCGTGTACGCACCCTTGCCCTTGATCGACGCGATGTTGCTGGCTGCACCCGTGAGGCCGATGCGGTCCATAACCGCGTTCTGGTTGCCGGCGGTGAGGCTGTAGACGACGTCCGCCGACGTGAGCGGCTTGCCGTCGGACCACTTGACGCCCTTCGCAAGGTTCAACGTCAGCGTCTTGTTGCCGTCGCTCCAGGCCCAGGAGCGCGCAAGCCACGGCACAGGCTTGAGCCCGCCCTCGCCGACGACGACGAGCGGCTCGTAGAAGGCGCCCTGCACGAACGCGCCGCTCGGCTGGCCGGTCGCGGTGTACGGGTTGAAGTTGCGCGTGAACGCCGGGTCGCCCGACCCGGTCATCACGACGCACCTGTGCGCGGCCGCGGCGGTGCGCGCGGTGGTCGCCGCGGGGGCAGCCGTCGTGCCGATGAGCACGACGACGAGCGCGATGCCCGCGGCTAGCGGCACTGCCGCGTGCGAGCGCTTGAGGCGGAAGCTGCGTCGCATTGAATGTCCTTTCTCGCCTGGTAACGATCCGGTTGCTGGAAACGGTTCCGGGAGCGTTACACGGCATCAACCGAGAAGTCAAGCCGGTTTAACATTTCCCGTTTTCGACTGCGTTTCCGAAACGTTCCGGAAACTGCTTCAATGACGGGATGGCCGAACCTGCCCATTTGCAGCCCGGCGCGCGCGTGACGATCCGGGAGATCGCCGACCTCGCCGGCGTCTCGATCGCGACCGTTTCGCGCGTGCTCAACGGCCGCGGCGACGTCGCGCCCGCGACGCGGCGGCTCGTCAGCCGGGTGATCGAGGAGCACGGCTACACGGCCAACCGCACGGCGCGCGGCCTCTCGGCGGGCCGCACAGGTCTGGTCGGCGTCCTCGTGCCGCTCCTGTATCCGGCGTACTTCGCCTCGATCCTCGCCGGCGCCGCCGAGGCGCTGCACGAGCAGGACCTCCGCCTGCTCCTCTCGCCGACCGGCCACGAGCACGACCGCGAGGTGACGCTGCTCGACCGGATCGCGCACGGCCTTACCGACGGCGCCCTGATCATCCTCCCCGAGGAATCGAGCGACGAGCTCGCGCGTCTCCTCGCCCGCGGCTACCCCTTCGTCGTCCTCGACCCGCTCATGCCCGTCGACGAGCGGATCCCGTCGGTTTCGGCAGCCCACACGTCGGGCGCCGACCAAGCGCTGCGGCACTTGCTCGCACTCGGCCACCGGCGCATCGCGCACATCACCGGGCCGCGCGGCTGGGTCGCAACGGAGGATCGTCGCCGCGGCTACCACGCGGCGCTCGCCGCTGCGGGGATCCTGCCGAACCCCGAGCTGGAGATCGAGGCGATGCCGGAGATCGGGCCGGGGCGCGCCGCAGCCGAGATCCTCCTCGACCTGCCAGAGCGGCCGACGGCGATCTTCGCCTTCAACGACAACATCGCGATCGGCGCGATTCAGGCGGCCCAAGCCCGCGGCCTGCGCGTCCCTGAGGACATCTCCGTCGTCGGCTTCGACGACGTCGAGCAGGCGACGATCGTCACGCCCGCGCTTACGACCGTCCGCCAACCGCTCGCCGAGATGGGCCGCACGGCCGTCAGCCTCCTCGTCCGGCTACTCGAAGGCCAACGCATCGAGACGCTCCACCTCGAGCTCGGCACGCGGCTCGTCATCCGCGACTCGACCGCACCGCACCTGCCGGGCCACTAGCGGAAGGCTCCTATCAGAGCTCCGCCGGCGACGATGAGGAGCGCGCCGAAGGCAAGCCGCCGGCTGACGAGCTCCGTGCGGCGAATGAGGAGGATCGAGAGCGCAACGCCCCACAGCGACTCGGTCGCGATGAGGGGTGACACGACGGTGACGCGCGCGCGGTAGTACGCCTCGAAGAGCGCGACGTACGAGAGGCCGAACAGCACGCCGACGACGAGGAACGGCGCCGCGCCGCGCAGATTGCGCACGCGCGGGCCGAGGACGGCGGCGATGACGATGCCGCCGCCGAGCAGCGTCGCGACCGCGGCGACGCCCGGCGGCACGGACGTGCTCTTCGCGAGCCAGCGCAACAGGTTGTCGCGCGTGGAGAAGAGCACGGTGGCGAGAAATGCGTAGACGAGTCCAATGAGCCGCACATGGCCGGGGCGGTTGCGCTCCCACGCGAGCTCGAATCCGCCCGCGACGATGAGCACCGCGCCGATGATCAGTGGCGCGCTCACCGGCTCGCCAAGCAGAAGGATCGCGATCGTGACGGACACGAGCGGCGCGACGCCGAAGACGACCGACGCGCGCGACGCGCCCGCCTCGCGAATCGCGAGCGTCACGAGCAGCTGCCCCACTCCCGGCTGCAGCAGCCCGGCGAGCAGGAACGGCCACGCCGCGCCTGCGTGCACGCCGCGCGACGGAACCTCCGCGGCCGCAACGACGAGCGCGACGACGAGGGCGCCCGCAATCGTCGCAACAGTCGCAAGCTCGACGTCAGGCTTGCGGCTCAGACCGATGCGCAGGCCGACGCTCATGCCGCCGAAGAGCAGCGCGGAGGCGAGCGCGAGCGCAACGGCGACCATCGGCGTAACGCTACGCTCGTCTCGATGGCTCTCGCCGACGAGCTCGCCGAGGACGCGGCGGAGCGATTCCTCCGCTACGTGCGCTACGACACCCAGTCCGACGAGGACTCGACGTCGTACCCCAGCACGGCGAAGCAGCTCGACCTGCTGCGCACGCTCGCCGACGAGCTGAAGGACATCGGAGCCGCGGACGCCGCGATCGACGAGCACGGCTACGTCACGGGAACGATCCCCGCGACGGTCGACCGCGACGTTCCGACGATCGCGTTCTTCGCGCACGTCGATACGGCGCGCGAGGTGACCGGCGCGAAAGTCAACCCGCAGCGCATCCGCTACGAGGGCGGCGACATCGTGCTCGGCGACTCGGGGCAGGTCATCCGGCCGTCGGAGTCACCGCACCTCGCCGAGCATGCCGGCCACGACGTCATCACGACGGACGGCACGACGTTGCTCGGAGCCGACGACAAGGCCGGCGTCGCGGAGATCATGGCCGCTGCTGCGTACCTCGTTGCACGCCCTGAGATTCCGCACGGCACGGTGAAGGTCGCGTTCAACCCCGACGAGGAGGTCGGGCGCGGCGTCATCCACTTCCCGGTCGAGACGTTCGGCGCGGTCGCCGCGTACACGCTCGACGGCTCGACGGTGGGTGAGATCCAGGAGGAGACGTTCTCCGGCGCCGGTGTGCGGATGCGCA
This sequence comes from Gaiellaceae bacterium, assembly GCA_035703805.1. GTDB lineage: Bacteria > Actinomycetota > Thermoleophilia > Gaiellales > Gaiellaceae > Palsa-739. Next base: position 5,932 of record DASSXM010000112.1, read on the forward strand.
TCCACGGCCGAGCGATCCATCCCGGGCTCGCGAAGGGCGAGCTCGTGAACGCCGTGAAGCTCGCGGCGCGAATCGTCGAGCGATTGCCGCACGACCGGCTGTCGCCGGAGACGACCCACGAGCGCGAGGGGTACGTGCATCCGACTCAGATCGCCGGCGACTCGTCCGAGGTCGAGCTGCGCTTCATCGTGCGCGACTTCGACAACGACGCACTCGACCAGCACGTCGATTTCCTGAAGAAGCTCGCAGCCGAGGTCGCCGCCGAGGAACCGCGGTGCACGATCGAGGTCGAGGCGACGATCCAGTACCGGAACATGCGCCCGACGCTCGAGCGGCACCCGAAGATCGTCGCGAACCTTGCCGAAGCCGTGCGCCGCGTCGGGCTCGAGCCGAAGATGACCGCCATCCGCGGTGGGACGGACGGCTCGGCGCTCACGGAGATGGGCCTGCCGACGCCGAACATCTTCACCGGTGGCCACGACGGCCACAGCGAGCGCGAGTGGATCTGCGTCGACGACATGGGGCTGGCGTCGCTCGCCATCATCGAGCTCGCCAAAGTCTGGGCCGAGTGAGCCATGATTAGCGGGTGAGTACCGACCCGGCGCGCGGGCCTCGTTCTCCGCAGCCGCGAACGCCGCGGCTCCGGTGGAGCTGGTGGCTGCTCTGGATCGTCGGCCTCTTCGTCCTCAACTTCTGGTTCGCGTCGCGCGCGACGAAGGCGCCGCCGCGCGTGCGCGTTCCGTACAGCCCGTACTTCCTCGACCAGGTGAGCGCTGGACACGTGGCGACGATCACGTCGAAGGGCACCGCGGTGCAGGGGACGTTCACCGTCGCCGAGAGCTACGCGGGCGCGAAGGCGACGACGCGTTTCCAGACCGAGATCCCCGCCTTCGCCAACACGGATGCGCTGTCGGCGCTGCTACAGCGCAAGCACGTCGTCGTGAACGCGAAACCGCTCCAGACCGGCGCACCGTGGTGGGAGAACCTCCTCGTCGGCTTCGGCCCAACGATCCTCTTCATCGGGCTCATCTACTTCGCGATGCGGCGTGCAGGGAGCATGCAGAGCATCCTCGGGCAGTTCGGCCGCTCGAGCGCGCGCCGCTACCAGCCGACCGGCGACAAGGTCACGTTCGCCGACGTCGCCGGCATCGAAGAGGCGAAGCAGGAGCTGAGCGAAGTCGTCGACTTCCTCAGCGATCCGAAGAAATACAGCAAGCTCGGCGCTCGCATCCCGCACGGCGTTCTCCTCAGCGGGCCCCCCGGCACCGGCAAGACGCTGCTCGCGCGCGCGGTCGCCGGCGAGGCGAACGTGCCGTTCTTCTCGATGGCCGCATCGGAGTTCGTCGAGGCGATCGTCGGCGTCGGCGCGGCGCGCGTGCGCGACCTCTTCAAGAACGCGAAGGAAGCAGCGCCGTCGATCATCTTCATCGACGAGCTCGATGCAATCGGCCGCTCACGCACGTCGGGCGTCGCAGGCTTCAGCGGCGGCAACGACGAGCGCGAGCAGACGCTGAACCAGATCCTCACGGAGATGGACGGCTTCGACTCGTCGACAGGCGTCATCGTCATCGCGGCGACGAACCGCCCCGACGTCCTCGACCAGGCGCTCCTGCGACCGGGCCGCTTCGACCGGCGCGTCGCGGTGCAGCCGCCCGATCGCAACGGCCGCGAGGCGATCCTCAAGGTGCACACGCGCAGCGTCCCGCTCGCGTCCAACGTCGACCTCGGCGGCATCGCGTCGACGACGCCGGGGATGGTCGGCGCCGACCTTGCGAACCTCGTGAACGAAGCCGCGCTGCTCGCAGCGCGTCGCGGTCACGAGCAGGTGCAGGAGGCGGACTTCACCGACGCGCTCGAGAAGATCGTGCTCGGCGCGGAGCGGAAAGTGATGATGACCGCCGCCGACAAGCGCCGGACCGCGTATCACGAAGGCGGCCATGCGATCGTCGGCATGCTCACAGAGGGCGCGGACCCGGTGCGCAAGATCTCGATCATCCCGCGCGGCCTCGCGCTCGGCGTCACGTTCTCCGCGCCCGACGCGGACCGCTTCAACTACTCGGAGCAGGAGCTGAACGCGAAGATCAAGGTCGCGCTCGGCGGACGGTCGGCGGAGGAGGTCGTTTTCGGCGATCTGACGACGGGCGCCGAGTCCGACTTCCAGCAGCTCACGCAGATCGCGCGGCACATGGTCGGGCGCTGGGGCATGAGCAAGGCGATCGGAACAGTCGCCGTCATCCCGGCGGACGGACAAGGCCCGCTGCTTCCGGGTGTCGACGGCCCGTCGGATGAGACGCAGCGGCTGATCGACGCCGAGGTACGCCGCATCGTCGACGCAGCACACGACGAAGTCGTCGTGCTCCTCGAGGAGAACCGCGACAAGCTCGACGCGCTCGCCCAGGCACTGCTCGAGCACGAGACGCTCGACCAGGCGGACGCGTACGCGGCCGCGGGCATCACGCCCGCCGAGCCCGCTCTCGCAACTGCCTAGGGCTACCCTGTGAGCGTGGAGCCGCTGCTCGACACGCTCGGGCGCCCGCTCGAGACGTTGCGCGTCTCGATCACCGACCGCTGCAACTTCCGGTGCGTCTACTGCATGCCGAAGGAGGTCTTCGGCCGCGACTACGCGTTCCTCGACCGCAAGGAGCTGCTGACGTTCGAGGAGATCGCGCGCGTCGTCGGCGTCTTCTCGTCGCTCGGTGTACGCACGGTGCGGATCACGGGCGGCGAGCCGCTCGTGCGCCGCGACGTCGAGCGTCTCGTCGCGCAGCTGCACGCGATTCCCGATCTCGAGATCGCGCTGACGACGAACGGCGCGCTGCTGCCACAAAAGGCGCAGGCGCTCGCCGACGCCGGCCTCGACCGCGTCACGGTGAGCCTCGATTCCGTCGACGACGCGACGTTCAAGGCGCTGAACGACGTCGACTTTCCCGTCGAGCGCGTGCTTGCCGGCATCGACGCCGCCGCTGCGGCCGGCTTGCGCGTGAAGGTGAATGCCGTCGTGAAGCGCGGCGCGAACGACGACGGCATCGTCGCGCTCGCCGAGCAGTTCCGCGGCACCGGCCACATCCTCCGCTTCATCGAGTACATGGACGTCGGGCACACGAACGGCTGGCGGCTCGACGACGTCGTCTCCGCCGCCGAGATCGTCCGCACGCTCGACGCCGTGTGGCCACTCGAGCCCCTCGCCGCGGGCGCCGACTCGACATCACGTCGGTGGCGCTACAAGGACGGCGCGGGCGAGATCGGCGTGATCGCCTCCGTCACCGAGCCGTTCTGCGGCGGCTGCTCGCGCGCGCGTCTGTCAGCCGAGGGAAGCCTGTACACCTGCCTCTTCGCGCTCAAGGGCCACGACCTGCGCGGCCCGCTCCGCGCCGGGGCCTCGGATGAGGATCTCGCCGAGACCCTCCGCGCCATCTGGACCCGCCGCACCGACCGCTATTCGGAGCTCAGAACGGCGGAAACGGCCTCGCTGCCGAAGGTCGAGATGTCGTACATCGGAGGCTGAGCGGGGCTTTTGTAGCGCCCGGCAGCCCGACTAGAATCGCTGCGTGACCGCCGTTGTCGCAGCCGGCCGCAGGATCCTTCCGCGTGGGTGGACCGACTTCGGGTACCAGCTCGCGATCTGGTTCGGCTTTTACCTGAGCTACTTCGGCGTCCGGAGCCTCGCCGACCGCAATCCGGCGCACGCGTTCTGGAACGGCTGGCGTGTGCTCACGTTCGAGCAGCGGACGACTCACCACCTCTTCGAGCAGACGGCGCAGCGCATCGCCGACTCGTCGAGCTGGCTCTTGACCGCCGCCGCCTGGACGTACTGGAACTCGGAATTTACCGTCGTCGGGCTCGCACTGCTCTGGGTCTACCTCCGGCGCCATGAGTACTTTGCCCGCTTCCGCAACACCGTGCTGCTCGCGAACGTCCTCGGGCTGATCGGCTACGTCGTCTGGCCGACAGCGCCGCCGTGGATGTTCACGTCGTACTTCGTGAACGGAACGGATCACTCAGGCGGTCTCCTCGCCGCTCTGGCGAACCCGTACGCGGCGATGCCGAGCCTGCACGCGGCGGATGCGCTCATCGTCGGCGTGCTCCTCTACGCCGTGTGCCGGCGGTGGTGGTCGAAGGCGATCTGGGTCGCCTGGCCGGTCTGGGTGTGGTTCTGCGTCATGGCGACGGCGAACCACTTCCTACTCGACGTCGTGGCTGGAATCGGACTTGCGCTCCTCTCGCTCGCGGCCGTGAAGCAGGCTCCGCGCGCGAGAACGCTCATCGCAAACCTGCTATAGTCGCCCCATAGCAGGATTGCGATTGGAATCCGGTCCGGCGCGCGTCAAGGAGAGCTACACGACCGGCGCGCGCTCCCTGGCGAGCCGTTCGGTACGGGGCCTCGCGCGCACGCGCGTGACTCCGAACACGCTCACGACGGCAGGCGTCACCCTCTGCATCGTCGCCGCGGTCATCGTCCCCTTCGAGGGCCGCGACAAGCTCCTCTACTACTGGCTCGGCGCGGGGATCTTCGTCGTCGGCTCGGTGCTCGACATCCTCGACGGTGCGCTGGCGCGCGCCGGCGGGAAGTCGACGCCGTTCGGCGCATTCCTCGACTCGACCACTGACCGCGTCGGCGAAGGCGCGATGCTCGCTGCGATCGGCCTCGTCTTCGCGAACCAGGGCAACGACATCGCGGCCGTCTTCACGATCGTCGCAGTCGCCGGCTCCTTCCTCGTGCCGTACGTCCGCGCGAAGGCGGAGGCACTGGGGCTGCGCGGCGACGTCGGCCTCGGCTCGCGGGCCGAGCGCGTTGTCGTCATCACCGCCGGTCTCGTGCTCGCACCGTGGGGCGCACTCCAGTGGGCGATCTATCTCCTCGCCGCAACGTCGGCGATCACGGTTCTGCAGCGCATCCTGCACGTCCGCAAGCAATTGATTGATGGAGGAACACATGTCTGAGTCGAACGGCAAGGTGCGCGTCGCCATCATCGGCGTCGGCAACTGCGCCAACTCCCTGCTCCAGGGAACGGAGTACTACAAGGACGCGGACGAGGATCAGTTCGTCCCCGGCCTCATGCACGTGAACCTCGGCGGGTACCACATCCGCGACATCGAGTTCACGGCCGCGTTCGACGTCGTGAAGGGCAAGGTCGGCGAGGACCTCGCCGACGCGATGTGGGCGCACCCGAACAACACGATCAAGTTCGCCGACGTGCCGAAGACAGGTGTCACCGTCTCGCGCGGCATGACGCACGACGGCATCGGCAAGTACCTCTCGCAGGTCGTCGAGAAGGCACCGGGCGAGACCGCCGACATCGTCGGGATTCTCAAGTCGACGAACACCGACGTCGTCGTCAACTACCTCCCCGTCGGCTCGGAAGAGGCGACGAAGTGGTACACGGAGCAAATCCTGGCGGCCGGCTGCGCGATGGTGAACTGCATGCCGGTCTTCATCGCCCGCGAGGACTATTGGAACAAGCGGTTCCAGGATGCGGGCGTGCCGATCATCGGCGACGACATCAAGTCGCAGGTTGGCGCGACGATCACGCACCGCGTGCTCACCTCGCTCTTCCGCGAGCGCGGCGTGCATCTCGACAAGACCATGCAGCTGAACGTCGGCGGCAACTCGGACTTCCTCAACATGCTCGAGCGCGAGCGCCTCGAGTCGAAGAAGATCTCGAAGACGAACGCCGTCACGTCGATGCTCGACTACGACCTCGGCGAGGGCAACGTGCACGTCGGTCCGTCCGACTACGTGCCGTGGCTGACCGACCGCAAGTGGGCCTACATCCGCATGGAGGGCTCGTCGTTCGGCGACGTGCCGCTCAACGTCGAGCTCAAGCTCGAGGTGTGGGACTCGCCGAACTCGGCCGGCATCGTCATCGACGCGGTGCGGCTCGCGAAGCTCGCGCTGAACAACGGCGTCGCAGGCTCGCTGATCGGCCCGTCGTCGTATCTGATGAAGTCCCCGCCCGTGCAGATCGTCGACGACGAGGCGCGCGAGCAGACGGAGGAGTTCATCGAGAAGTACCGCCGCTCGGCGCCCGTCGAGGCGCCCGCGCAGGCGTAAGCAACGGCAGCGACCTGGTCGCGACCTAGTCGCGACCAGGTCGCGGGACTTGGCTCTGCAAGGCATGTCCCGCAACCTGGTTGCGGGACATGCCCTTCAAGGCAGGCAACTGAGCCAGGTTGCAACCGCGGGCTGGACGCGGGACTCGGTCGAGAAGCGAACCTCGACCGGGCCCCGCTCCTGCCCATGCGACGCGAGTAGCGGATCGTCGCCCGGCGCGAGAACGAGTGCCGCGTGATGTCCGGGGTACGCGCCGAAGACGACAACGTCGCCGATGCGCGGCTCCTCGACCTGCGTCATGTGCCGGAGCAGCGTCCCTGTCCAGCCCTCGCCGTCGTACTCGCGCCCGTTCGGGTCTGGAGCACCGGCCAGGAAGTAACAGAGCGTCACGAAGCCTGAACAGTCGGTCGTCAACGGCAGCCGTCGCGCCAGCGGAATCGGGCGCACCTCTCCGTAGTGGATCTGGGGCTCGTACCGAATCCCCCAGTGCGCCGCAGCGACGATCGCCTGCCTCACGTCGCTCACTAGACTCGGTCGCAAGCATGGCACTTCGGGTCGCGCTCGTCACGCCCTTCGCCTGGTCGCAGCCGCACGACGTGAACGAGCACGTCGCGGGTCTCGCGGGCGAGCTCCGTCGCCGCGGCCACGCGGTCACCGTCCTCGCGCCGTCGACGCGCGCGCGCGACCTCGCCGAGGGTCGGCGTTCGTTGCGAAGCGGCATCGACGCCGACGTCGTTGCACTCGGCCCGGCGGTGCCGATCTCGCGGCGCAGCCGCATGGGGGTGCCGGTCGGCGTGCGAGCGAACCTCGCTGTCGCACTCGCCGCCGGACGCTTCGACGTCGTGCACGGGTTCGAGCCCGGACTCCCGAGTCTCTCGTATCTCGCGCTGCGCGAGTCGGGAGCGCTCGGCATCGCGACCTTCGTCTCGCCCGACCGGCTTGCGTACCCACCCGGTCGCGCGCAACGCGAGCGGCTGCTCTCGCGGCTCGACGCGCTGCTCGCAACGAGCGAAGACGCGGCGGATGCCGCGCGGCTGCGCTTCCCCGGCCGCTACGACGTCGTTCCGCTGGGCGTCGACCTCGAGCTCTTCGCGGAGACGGAAAAGAAGAACGTCGTCGTGCTCGAATGGCGGCAGACGGAACGGCCCGTACTCCGCGCGCTCGCGCGCGAGCTCGCAACGCAACCCGACTGGGAGCTCGTCCTGCTCCGCACGCGGCCGCTCGGCACGCGGCCGACGCTGCCGCGCGCGCTGCGCGGACGCGTGCGCGTACGCAGCGCGTTCGACGGCGAAAGCCGCGCGGCGGTGCTGTGCGACGCGGCGATCTTCATCCCGTCGCTCGAGGGGCTCGAGCGCGCGGCGCTCGAGGCGCAGGCGACAGGCACAGCAGTCGCGGCGCCGCCGGGACGCTCGGAACAGCCCGAGCTCGGTGCAGCGGAAGCGGCGCGCCTCATCGACGACTCCGAGTTCCGCATGCGCCGCTCCGAAGAAGGCCGGGCTGCAGCGACAGCGCAGAGCTTCGGCGTACTCGCCGACCGGGTCGAGGAGACGTATGGCGCGGTCGCGCGCCGGCGCCGCCACCCGATCGTGCACACGGCGCCGCTCGAAGACCGCGACTGGATCCTCGCCGACCTGCACATGCACACGAGCTGGTCGCACGACTGCTCGATCGAGGTCGACGAGTTGCTCGACCACGCCGAGGCGCAGGGGCTCGGCGCGATCGCGATCACCGACCACAACGTCTTCGGCGGAGCGCTCGAGGCGGTCGAGGCGGCGCGCGACCGCAAGCTCGTCGTCATCCCCGGCGAGGAGATCAAGACCGACCACCAGGGCGAGGTGATCGGGCTCTTCCTCCAGGAGGAGATCCCGCGCGGCCAGACGTTCGCGGCGACGGTCGCGGCGATCCACGAACAGGGCGGCCTCGTGTACGTGCCGCATCCCTTCGATCGGCTGCACGCGATCCCCGACGCGGCGACGCTGCAGCGGAACCTCTCGGAGGTCGACGTGCTCGAGGTGTACAACGCCCGCCTGCTTTTCGAGGGCTACAACGACGAGGCGCTCCGCTTCGCGCACAAGTACAACCTGACTGCGGGCGCGGGGTCGGACGCGCACGTCCTGCAGGGCGTCGGAACGGGCGCGGTGCGCATGCGTCGCTTCGGCGGCCCGGAGGAGTTCCTCGTGTCGCTGCACAGCGCCGAAGTCCTGCGCCGGCCCAAGTCGCTCGCGTACCTGCAGGGCCTGAAGTGGGTGGCGCAGGCCAAGGAAAGGGTCCGCTAGACACGAATCAGTCGAAGGGTTCACTTTTGACCGTGGCGACCGACGAGATCTACGAGAAGTACCTGCAAAAGGCCATCACCGAGATCAACGCTCTCGGTGACGAGGTCACGCAGGCAGGCGCGGGCGCCCGCGTTCCGGTCGTCGGCTCCGGCCACCCGCTTGCGGACATCCTCATGCTCAAATACGCGCCGAAGGCGTCGGAGCTGCAGGAGGGCGTCGCCTTTTACGGGCGCGCTGGCAACGCGATCCTCAAGTCCTTGCAGCGGCTGCGGGTCGACCCGCTCGCGATCTACGGGACGAATTGCCTGAAGTTCGCGGACGGCGACGAGGAGGAGTCGCGTCCGTTCCTCTTGCGCGAGCTGCACATCGTCCAGCCGAAGCTCGTCGTCGTCATGGGCGAGCAGGCGCTCGCATTCCTGGCGTCGGTCGATTTCCCGCTCGTGCGTTCGGTCGAGGCCAAGGAAGGCGAGCTCCAGAAGTTCACGCCGACGATCGAGCTGCTCTACACGCCGGACATCGACGCCTCGCTCGACGAGCAGGCCGACAAGACGCGCTTCTGGAACGCGTTCAAGCCGCTCGGCGAGTGGTGGGCATCACTTCCCCCGTACTGAGATTTACCGCGTGGGCGACCGCGGTCGTCGCGTGGTTCGTGGTCGCGCCGCACCTGCCGCGCGTTGGATTGTGGCCTGCAGTCGCGATCGTGTCTGCGGCCGTCATCCCCGGCGTGCTGCTGCTCGTGTTGCTCGCGCTGCCGCTCAGCACGCTCGGCGGGCAACCGCTCGTCGCCGCGACCGTCCTCTGCGCGCTCGTTGCGCTCGGCTCTTCGGAGCTGGGCTGGGGGCTGCCGGCGAACTTCGGCAAGCTCGCGGCCGCCGTGTTCGCGGGCTGGGCGTTCCTCAAGGGCTTCGAGGAGCTGTCCTGGGTCGTGCTCGTCGCGATCGTCGTACCGTTCGTCGACGCCATCTCCGTCTGGCATGGACCGACGCACGCGATCACGACGCATCACTTCCACATCTACACGACGGTTGCGATCGCGTTCGTCGTTCCCCACGGCGGCGCCGCGTACCTCGGCCCGCCGGACATCCTCTTCTATGCCTTGTTCCTCGCGGCCGCGCTGCGCTGGAACCTACGCGTCGGGTGGACGTGGATCGCGACGACGGGCATGTACTCGCTCACGGTCGTGATCGCCAACGCGGCCGACGTCAACGGCCTGCCGGCGCTGCCGTTCCTCTCGGTCGGCTTCCTCGCCGCCAACGGCGACCTCTTCTGGTCGCGCCTCAGATCCCGGTCGGCGGCGTGACCTTCCTGCGCCGGCGCGCTCCCGGCGCGGTGCTCACCGACGTGTCGCCGAGCGTGAACGGCGCGCGGTAGGAGCCGATCACCGACAGAGTGATTGCCGTCGAGACGGCGAACCAGCCCGCCGGCGAGTCGTAGCCGCGGATCACCATGAGGAAGCCCAGGCCGATCGCGGTGAAGCCGAGGAGCCACGCCGGACCCTGCACCCAGAGATGGAAGCGCTTCGTCGGCGCGCCCACGCCGACCTTGAGGTTTGCATCGGATTGGATCCGGGCCGCATCCGGAGGCGTTGCAGTTTCCATGCCTGCCCTCCGTGTCCCGTTTGACGGGCGGAGCCTACTGCTTCGGATCGTGCTCGTGCAACGCGTCGCGCAGGCCTTCTTCGGACGTCGGATCGGGATCGTCGAGGGGCTCGGGAACGGGATCGCCGCGCACCCAGCGAAGCGGCTTCGGGAAGCCGCGGAACCAGAACGTGAGCGGACCGAAGAAGCCGCTCTTCTCCCGCGTGACTTCCTTGTCCAGCTCTTGCGACGCGACTTCACGGGTGGCCCCGTCGAGCTTCCGCTCCGCTGCGATCTCCTCCGGCGACTCGGGCATGCGTCGAGGCTACGCCTTGCGTTCGAGCACTGCAACCGTCTCGACGTGCGGCGTGTGCGGGAACATGTCCACCGGCTGTGCGGAGATTAGGTCGTAGCCGTAATCCGTGCGTAGCGCCTTCGCATCGCCGGCGAGAGTCGTCGGGTTGCAGGAGACGTAGACGAGTCGCGGCGCGCCGATCTCGCCGAGCCGGCGGAGCGCCTTGCCGGCGAGCCCCGCGCGCGGCGGGTCGACGACGACAACGTCCGGCGCGCCGGAGCGGTCGAGCAGCTCCTGCACGACCTCGCCGACGTTGCCGGCGAAGAACGCCGAGTTCGTGATCCCGTTCAGCTCCGCGTTCTCGAGCGCGCACGCGACCGACTCCTCCGAGACCTCGATCCCCCACACCGTCAGCGCGTCGCGCGCGAGCGAGAGCGCGATCGTGCCGATCCCGCAGTACAGATCCCAGACTGTCTCACCGCCGGTGAGCCCGGCCGCCTCGCGCGCGAGCACATAGAGACGCTCGGCCATCGCGGTGTTCGTCTGCAGGAATGCGTTCGGGCGGACGCGGAAGCGGAGGCCGTTCAGCTCCTCCTCGATCCAGCCGTCGCCCCAGAGCAGTTTGCTTGGGAGGTTCGTCACCTCGGCGGGGCGGTCGTTGATCGACCAATGGACGGAGCGCACCTGCGGGAACTTGCGCACGACGTCGACGAAGTAGCCCGGTTCGAACTTGTCGCCGGGCGCGGTGACGAGCTGCACGAGCGCCTGCTCGGTGTTGCGGCCCTCGCGCACGACGAGGTGGCGGAGGTAGCCGGTGTTATCGGCCTGCGAGTACGCCTCGAGCCCTTCTTCGCGCGCCCAGTCGCGCACCGCATCGCGCAGGTCGTTGCCGAGATCGGTCGTGATCCAGCACTTCTCGAGCTCCAGTACCTCGTCCCAGCGGCCGGCGCGATGGAAGCCGAGCGCGGGGCCGTCAGGCGTGCGCGTGAACGAGTACTCGACCTTGTTCCGGTAGTGGAATATCTCCGGCTCGCACGGGAGGATCTGCGCGAGCGGCGGATCGGCGATGCCGCCGATCCGTTGAAGCGCATCGCGCTCCTGTGACTGCTTCTGTTCGAGCTGCGCCTCGTACGCTAGATCCTGGAAGCGGCAGCCGCCGCACGCGGGGAAGTGCGTGCACGGCGCGTCGACGCGCTGCGGGCCGGCGGTGAGGATCTCCGTCGCGAGCGCCTCGGCGTGGCTGCGCCTCACTTTGGTGACGCGCGCGCGCACGCGATCGCCTGGCAACCCGCGGCGGACGAAGACGACGTAGCCGTTCAACCGCGCGACGCCGTTGCCGCCGTACGCGAGCGACTCGATGTCGAGCTCGAGCTCTTCGTCCCTTGTTACTGGTGCGGCCACGTGGCCACACTAGCCATGAGCCGGGGCCACGCCCGGCTACGAGAGTGTGACGCCTTCGTCACGACGCGCGAATCCACGCAAGCGATCTCGCGAGGAAGTCGTGACAGGGCCTGGCCCCGGCTTTGGACTACTGCAGCGTCGTGACGTAGATCTTGCGCTCGCGCGGGCCGTCGAACTCGCAGAAGAAGATGCCCTGGTACGTGCCGAGGCCGAGCGAGCCGCCACGGAGTGGAATCAAGACCTGCGGGCTCGAAGCGAGTGACGCGCGCGCGTGCGAAGGCGCGTTCGGGCCGTCCTGGTCGTCGTGCTTCCACTCCCAGTCGTCGGAGACGACCTTCTGGAATGCGTTCTCGAGGTCGCCGACGAGCTCCGGGTCGATGCGCTCGTTGATCGCGACGCCGGCGGTCGTGTGCGGGACGTAGATGAGCGCCGCGGACGCGCCGTTCGGCTCGCCGAGCGCCGCGCGCACGAGGTCGGTGATCTCGATCAGCTGCGTACGCCTATCTGTCTTCAGAGTGATCTCCTGCACAGGGTTATCCTAGGCTTGCCCGTGGCCGAGCCGCTCAGCCATCGTCAGCTCGACGCGCTGCGCGCGGACGCTGACCGCTTCATCGCGGAGCTCGACGAGGAGGCCTACCTCCACTTCGCGGGGCATAAGGGCACGTACGACCTCGTCCCGATCTACGAGCGCCACGCCGAGCTGACGACGCTCGACACCGCGCTTCGAATCGGTGCCTCAATCAACGGCGGCCGGAACACGCGCGAGCTGTGGCGCTTCGCGTGCGAGGGCTACCTCGGCAACTTCGTGCGCGAGGAGGCAGAGCGGATCGCGGAGCTCGAGGCGAGCCTGAAGGCGACCGTCGACGGCGAGGAGATCTCCTACCGAAACATCCGCCCCACGATCGGCAACGAGCCGGAGCGCGACCGCCGCGAGCGGCTCGAGCGCGCACGCAACGAGCTCATGGAAGAGAACCTCAACCCGTTGCATCTGCGCGCGGCGCAGGTCGTCAATCGCGAGACGGAACAACTCGGCGCGCCGAACTACACCGAGCTCTACCGCGGCTTCCGCTTCCCGCTCGACGAGCTCGCAGAGCAATGCCGCGCGTTCCTCGACTCGACCGAGCACTTGTGGGAGGACGCGGGCGACCGGTTCTTCCGCAACCGCATCGGGCTCGGCCTCGGCGAGGTCGAGCGCTACGACGTCGCTCGAGTCTGGCGTGGCGTCGCGTGGGACAAGGCGTTCCCCGGCGACCGCATGCTTCCCGCGCTCGAGTCGAGCCTCGCCGATCTCGGCATCGACCTGCACGCACAACGCAACGTCGAGCTCGATCTCGAAGACCGCCCGAACAAGACGCCGCGCGCATTCTGCGTGCCGATCGAGATTCCGGAGCGCGTCGTGCTCGTCATGAAGCCGCAAGGCGGGCCGGACGACTGGCGCGCGCTCTTCCACGAAGCGGGCCACACGGAACACTTCGCGCACACGTCGCCGTCGCTGACGATGGAGGAGAAGCGCCTCGGCGACAACGCCGTCACCGAAGGCTGGGCGATGCTCGTCGAGCATCTGACGATCGACCCGGTCTGGCTCGAGCGCATGCTCGACTTCCCGCGCCCGTACGAGTACGCAGCGGAGGGCGCGACGCAGCTCCTCTGGATCCTGCGGCGCTACTGCGCGAAGCTCATCTACGAAATCGAGCTGCACGCGGCGGCGGACGTGACGACGATGCGCCCGCGCTACGTCGAGCTGCTCGGCGATGCGCTCAAGGTGCAGCCG
>DASSXM010000032.1:0-8601 GCA_035703805.1 Gaiellaceae bacterium
GCCCGCCGGCTGCTCGCAGGACGCGTGCCGCGCGCGTCGCTCGCGCAGCTCTCGTACTTCTTCGGCTCGTCGGTGCAACCGTGCCATCGCGCGCTACCCGACGCGCAGGCGACCGCCGAGGTGCTGCTCGCGCTCATCGGGCTCGCGCAGGAGCGCGGGGCGCGCACGATCGCGGACCTCGGCGAGCTCGCGGCAACCCGCACGCGCCGCGTGTGGGACAAGCGTCACCTTGCGCACGGCGCGCCGCAGCGGCCCGGCGTCTATCTCTTCTACGACCGCAACGACCAGCTGCTGTACGTCGGCCGCGCGCGCGACCTGCGCGCGCGGCTGCGCTCGTACTTCCGCTCCGACCGGCAGCGTCCGCAGGTCGAGGCCGCGATCGCCGCGGCGGAACGCATCGAGTGGCGCGCGCTCGGCTCCGAGCTCGAGGCGGCGTTGGAAGAGCTGCGGCTGATCCGCGAGCTGCGTCCACCGGCGAACGCGCGCGTCGCGCGGCCCGACCGGTACGTATGGCTGCGCAAGCGCGGCGACAACGTCGTCGCGTCCGCGCAGCCGACCGAGCTCGGGCCGATCCGCTCGCGGCGCCGCGCGCAGCTCGCTGCGCGCGCGCTGCAGGTAGACGAGCTCGACAGTCCCGGCCGCGCACTGCCAAGGCTGCGGAAGCGGCTCAGCGATCTGTCGGATGCACGCCGCTACGAGGACGCCGCGCGGTTACGCGACCGCATCGCCGCACTCGAGCAGGTGTGCCGCGAGCTCGACCGGCTCGTGCGCCTGCGCGCGGTCGAGCGCTGTCTCGTCGCGCCGGCCGACGAACCTGGCTTCACGCGCGCGTTCTTCGTCTCGGGCGGACGGGTGGCCGCGATTCGAACGCTGCCGGCCGGCGGCGGCGCCTACCTCGAGATCGAAGCAGGGCTCGCCGCCTGCCGGCGGGGTGGAGAGCTCGACCTCGACGAGCTGCTCCTCGTCGGGACGTTCCTACGGCGCCCGTCACCCGAGCTCCGGATCGTCCAGCTCCAGCGCGACGCGATCTACGCAGCCGTGTGCGCGCTCTCCGTATTGAAGTAGCGGTGCGCCTCGTGGAAATCGGCGAGCTCGGGCTCCGAGTCCACTCCGACAGCCGGGAAGTGCGGCGACAGGCGCTCGTCGAAGAAGCGCTGCCAGTCGGCCTGCGTCTCCCAGACGTCGACGATGTTCAGCGTGTCGCCCTCCCACCACGCGACGTGGAAGAGGCCGCCTTCGGCGGGGTCTGTCTCCCACTCGACGAGCTCGCGCAGCTGGTCGTACTGCTCCTTCGTCGGGCCTTTCCAGCGCAACGTCAAGACAACTGCCATCAGAAGCTCCTTTCCGTAGAGACCGGAGCATGTTCGCCCGCCGGAACCGATCGGTTCAACCGACGGCAGCAACCAGGTTGCAGGACGTGTCTTACGCGGCGACCTAAGGCGGCGCTTGCGCCGCCGACGGTAAGAGGTCGCGGGCTTTGCCCGCGACCGCTCCTTCAGTCGCGGCCGTCAGGCTGCGACTGAAATGAGGTCGCGGAGCGCGCCGAGCCGCGCGAGTGCCTGGCCCTCGAGCTGGCGGACGCGCTCGCGCGTCAGGTCGAGCTCGTGTCCGATCGCCTCGAGCGTCCACGGCTCGCCCTCGAAGCCGAACCGCAGCTCGAGGATGCGCCGCTCGCGCTCGGGCAGCGCGTCGAGTGCGCGGCGCACGCCCTGCCGGCGCAACGACTCCTCCGCCTCTTCGAACGGATCGGGAGCCTCGCGGTCGGCGAAGAGATCGCCGAGCTCGCCCTCGTCGTCCGCGCCCACGGTCTGGTTGAGCGAAACGGAAGCGTGCGCGGCGGCGAGCGCCTCGTCGACGTGCTGCATCGGCAGGCCGGTCGCCTCGGCGAGCTCAGCCTTCGTCGCCTCGCGGCCGAGCTCGACCTCGAGCCGGCGCGCGGCACGCGTCAGCTTCTGCTGACGCTCGACGACGTGGACGGGAACGCGGATCGTGCGCGCGTGGTTCGCGACCGCGCGCTGCACCGACTGGCGGATCCACCAAGTCGCGTACGTCGAGAACTTGTAGCCGCGCCGCCAGTCGAACTTCTCGACCGCGCGGTTCAGCCCGAGCGTCCCTTCCTGGATGAGGTCGAGGAACGGAACGCCGAGCCCGCGGTAGCCCTTCGCGATCGAGACGACGAGACGAAGGTTCGACTCGATCATGTGCCGCTTCGCCGTGGGATCGCCGCGCTCGATCCGCTTCGCGAGCATCACCTCTTGCGCCGCGGTGAGCAGCTTGTGCTTGCCGACGTCGGCGAGGAACAGCTGCAGGCTGTCGGCCGCGCCCGACACCGCCGCCGCTGCGGCGATCTCCGCAGCCTCGGCCTCCGCCGCCGCCTTCTCCGCCTCAGCAGCGGTCGGACCGGCGGCCGACGGCGCGCCGATCTCCAGGCCGATCCGCTCGAGCTCGCGGGTCAGCTCCTCGATCTCCTCGTCGTTCAGATCGTGCTCGAGCGTGAACGCCTCGAGCTCGGCCGTCTCGATGTAGCCGCGCTCCTCCGCGCCCTCGACGAGAGCCTTCGCCTGATCTGTCTCGAGCAACTCGTTGAGCTGGTTCTGCGTCAGGGTCTCTCCAGTCTCCGCGGGGAATCGCACTTCTCACTCTAAGAGGGAAGTCCTCTGCCTGCCAGGGGGAACGGGTGGACGTGTCCGGCTATTCCGCCGCGGCGGCCGCTTCCTCTTCCTTCTTCTGCGCCCGCACGGGGAAGTCGAACTCGACCTTGCCTTCCTCATTTAGGACGAGCCGCGCCCGGAATGGTTTGCCGTTGCGCGAGCGGAAACCGGACAGGACTTCGCGGGTCTTGCCCTCCTCGATCAGCTGGCGCGCGATCTCCGGCGTGAGCGTGCGGCCGGCGACGCGCTTCCAGACGACGAAGCCGCAACCCGTTTCCTCGCGGCTCTTCCAGCTCGTGCAGCCGTAGGCGCGCGAGTTCTCGCGGATGATCTCGCCCGTGACCGCGCCGCAGCGCGGGCAGAGCCCGAGCTCGACGCGCTCGGGGCGAAGCTTCTCTTTGTCGAGCGCTTCGAT
Organism: Gaiellaceae bacterium; assembly: GCA_035703805.1. GTDB lineage: Bacteria > Actinomycetota > Thermoleophilia > Gaiellales > Gaiellaceae > Palsa-739. Next base: position 3,067 of record DASSXM010000032.1, read on the forward strand.
CTGCTGGACGATCTCGCCGGTGAACTTCGCGATCTCCTTGATGAACTTGCCGCGATCTCCTGTTCCGTGCTCGATGTCGGAGAGCTTCTTCTCCCAGTCTCCGGTGAGCTCGGGCGAGGTGATCTTGTGCTCCTCGAGCATCGTGATCACCTGCAGCCCCTTCGGCGTCGGCTGCAGGTCGCGCCCGACGCGCTCTATGTACTCGCGGCGGATGAGCGTCTCGATGATCTCCGCCCGCGTCGCCGGCGTGCCGAGGCCGGACTCCTTCATCGCCTCGGCGAGCTCCTCGTCGTCGATGAGCTTGCCCGCGGTCTCCATCGCGGACAGCAGCGTCGCCTCGGTGTAGCGCGGAGGCGCCTTCGTCATCTTGTCCTCACGCTCGGCGCCGAGGCAGCGCACGGTCTGTCCTTCCTGCAGCGTCGGCAGCTCGCCGCCTTCGCCGTCCTCTTCCTCCGACTGCTTCTCCGCCTCGGTCTCGAGACCGTAGACACCGCGCCAGCCGGCCTCGAGCGTGATCTTGCCGCGCGTGCGGAAGCTCTCGCCCTCGACTTCGGTGACGACGGTCGTGCGCGCGTACTTCGCAGGCGGATGGAACACGGCGAGGAAGCGGCGCGCGACGAGATCGAAGACGCGGCGTTCGTCGGGCGAGAACGACTCGACTTCGTGCGCGATCTCGGTGGGGATGATCGCGTGGTGGTCGGTGACCTTCGCGTCGTTGACGACGCGGCCGAGCGGAAGCTGGTCGAGGCGCATGACGAACGTCGCCGCCTCGCGGTAGTCGGAGATGTCCTGCAGCGTGGAGGCAATCGTCTTCAGCTGCGGCACCATGTCGCCGGAGAGGAAGCGCGACGACGTGCGCGGGTAGGTGATCGCCTTCTTGCCTTCGTACAGCGACTGCGCCGCCTGCAATGTGCGGCGCGCACTGAAGCCGTAGCGACGGTTCGCATCGCGCTGCAAGGAGGTGAGGTCGTAGAGGAGCGGCGCGCGCTCGGACTGCTCCTTGCGCTCGACCTTCGTGATCGTCCCGTCCTTGCCGGTGACCTTGTCGACGATCTCGTCCGCGCGCTCGACCTTGAGGATGCGCGTCTCGTCGCCCTCGAACCAGAGACCCTGGTACGGCGGCTGGAACGCAGCGTGCACGAGCCAGTATGGCGTCGCGACGAACGCCTGGATCTCGCGCTCGCGCTTCACGAGCATCGCGAGCGTCGGCGTCTGCACACGGCCGAGCGACACGACGCCGCCGACCCACGCGCGACCGCGGATCGTCGCGGCGCGCGTCGCGTTCATGCCCACGATCCAGTCGGCCTCCGAGCGTGAGCGCGCCGCCTGCTCGAGCGGATCCATCTGGTCGCCGGGGCGCAGCTTCTCGAAGCCCTCGCGGATCGCCTGCTTCGTCATTGACGAGATCCAGAGGCGCTCGACCGGCTTCGGCTCGCCGTCCTTCTTCTTCAGACCGGTGCGGTACATCTCGTAGATGTAGGCGAAAATGAGCTCACCCTCGCGCCCGGCGTCGCAGGCGTTGATGACGCGGTCGACGTCCTCGCGCTTCAGCTGCTTGAGGATGAGGTTGAGCTGCTTCTTCGACTTCGCGTCGCGTGGAACGAGGTGGAACTCGTCCGGCACGATCGGCAGGTCGGCCATCTTCCACTTCTTGAACTTCTCGTCGTACTCCTCGGGATCGGCGAGCTGCACGAGGTGGCCGACGGCCCACGTGATGACGTAGTCGTCGGACTCGAGGAGGCCCTCGGACTTCGCGAACGTGCCCGGAAGCGCGGAGGCGAGGTCGCGCCCGACGGACGGTTTCTCTGCGATTACGAGGGTCTTGGCCATAGATTCACCTTAGCTTGCGTCCGAGTCCGCTTTATAACGTCATTGCCGCCTTGAGCTGGCCCGTTCTCAACGGGCTCTACCGGTTACACGTGCGCGGGCGCGAGAACATTCCCACCGGGGGCTGCGTCCTCGCGTGCAACCACGTGTCGAGCTTCGACCCGTGGCCGCTCGCGATGCCGCTGTGGCCGGAGCGGTTCGTTCGCTTCATGGCGAAGTCGGAGCTGTACTGGTTCCCGCTGCGGCTGATCGTGGACGGCGCGGGCGCGTTCCCCGTCCGGCGCGGACAGCACGACACGGAGGCGATCGAGACGGCCGTGCGGTTGGCACGCGAGGGCAACGTCATCGGCATGTTTCCGGAAGGTACGCGGCGAACGAAAGGGCTCGTCAAGAAGTTCGAGGCGCGGCCGCGTTCGGGCGCGGCGCGCATCGCTTTGGAGGCGGGGGTGCCGCTCGTGCCGGCGGCCGTGAGCGGAACGGACAAGCTGCGGCGGTTCGGCCGGTTGAGCGTCGCGTACGGCGCACCGGTTGAGATCGACGATCTCCGCGGCCGCGACGTCGCCGAGGCTGCAAAGGAGGCGACCGAACGGCTCATGTCCCGCATCGCGGAACTGGAGGCCTCGCTCTGACGGGGACAGTCCCCCGCACAGAACGGTCACGACAAGCTCGCGAAAGGTGCGCGCAGGATGTTAGGCGGCCTCTCAGCGCCCCGCGGCATGTTGCAACTTCTGCGACGGGGACAGTCCCCGTTTACGAAGAGGTCGGGGAGTGGTGACGAAGACGTTACTGGCGGTCGACGGCGACTCGTTCGCGCACCGTGCGTACCACAGCGTCCCAAAGTCCGTCCGGATGAACGCGGTGGTCGGCTTCATGAACATGCTGTCGCAGCTCTGGGCGGCGGAGCGACCGGACGCAGTGTTCGTCGGGTGGGACACGCTGAGCGAGCCGACGTACCGGCACGAGGAGTACGAGCAGTACCAGTCGGGGCGCATCTTCGAGGAGTCGATCCTCGACCAGCTCGACGTGCTGCCCGACGTCGTCGAGGCATGCAGCATCGCGTTCGCGAAAGACGTCGGCTACGAGGCGGACGACTTCCTCGCCGCCGCCGCGCGCAAATGGAAAGGAGACGTGCTCATCGCGACGTCGGATCGCGATGCATACCAGCTCGTGAACGACCACGTCACGATCATCCAGCCGATCAAGGGTGTCAGTGAGGTCGCCCGCATCGACCCCGCGGGCGTGCGCGAGCGCTACGGCGTCGAGCCCGAGCAGGTGCCGGACCTCATCGCGCTGCGCGGCGATCCGTCCGACAAGCTGCCCGGCGCGCGCGGCATCGGCCCGAAGAAGGCGGCCGACCTGCTGCAGCAGTACGGAACGCTCGACGCCGTGCTCGCCGACGGCCGCTTCGCGTCGGAGGCCAACGACCTGCGCATGTTCCGCCGGATCGCGACGATGGACGCCTCCGCGCCGCTTCCGCCGCTCAAGCCGCAGACGCCGAGGTGGGAAGAGGGCGCCGCGTACGCGAAAGAGCTCGGGCTCAACAGCCTGGCCGAGCGTCTAGCCTCCCTCGCATGAACGACTGGCTCGCAAAGCTCGGCTTCGGCGAGCTCACCCCGCACGAGGAGAAGACGATCCTCGACCTCGCGCGCATCGCCGCACACGAGAGCGGCGACCGCACGAATGCACCGCTCCTCTGCTACCTCGTCGGCCGCGCGCAGGGCGACAAGAGCCTCGACGAGCTCGCCGAGATCGTCCGATCGACGTCCTGACGCATCCGGCGCTCGCGCGCCTGCATCCCACCGGCAACCACCCGGAGAGCGCGCAACGGCTCGCGGTGCTGCTCGAGCACTTCCCGGGAGCGAGCGAGGGCCGCGCCGCGACGGTTGACGAGCTTGCTCTCTGTCACACGCGCGAGTACATCGATGCGGTTCGGGCGATTGCGTCGCCGACTTGGGTCGACAACGACACGGTCGCATCGGAGACGACGTATGAGGCAGCGTGCCTTGCGGCAGGGACGGCCATCGAAGCGGCGCTGCACGGCTGTTTCGCGCTCGTGCGTCCGCCCGGGCATCATGCCCGCCCCGACCGCGCGATGGGGTTCTGCTTCTTCGACAACATCGCGATCGCCGCCCGCGCGTCCGGATGCGACCGCGTTGCCATCGTCGACTTCGACGTCCACCACGGCAACGGGACGCAGGAGATCTTCTGGGATGACGACTCGGTGCTCTTTGTCTCGCTCCACCAGTGGCCCCTCTATCCCCGTAGCGGCGGGCCGGACGAGCAACGCGAGACGACGCTGAACATCCCGCTGCCGGCCGGCTGCGGTGACGGGGAGTACCTCAGGGCTTTCGCGGACCTCGTCGAACCGGCAGTCGCGCGCTTCGACCCGGACCTCGTGCTCGTCTCGGCGGGCTTCGACGCGCACACCGACGATCCAGCCTGGCTTACCGGGATGCGCGTGAGCGAGAACGGCTTCCGTGAGCTCGCTCGCCGCTGCGCGGCGCTCGGCCCGCGCGTCGCGGCCGTGCTCGAGGGCGGCTACAACCTTGCGACGCTGCCGCGCCTCGTCGATGCCGCGCTGGCGGGCTTCAGCTCGGGATAGAGCAGTCGAAACCGCTCGTACGCATCGCCGTAGTCCCACTCCGGCTCGATGCGACCGGTAACGCGCACGCAGCGCTCGACCGCCTCGTGCGCGTCGGCGAACGTGCCCTCGCGCACGCCGGCGAGCAGCGCAGCGCCGAACGCGGAGCCCTCGGGCGACGACGTGAGCTCGAGCGGCACGCCGAGCACGGACGCGACGATCCGCAGCCAGAGCGTGCTCCGCGCGCCGCCACCTGACACGCGCGCGACCTGAGGATCGACGCCGAGAGCGCGCAGGAGCTCGAGCGAGTCGCGCAGGCCGAAGGCGACGCCCTCGAGCATCGCCCGCCAGAGCGCGCCGCGGTCGTGGTGCAGCGAGAGCCCGGTGAACGCGGCGCGCACGTCGGGATCAGCGTGCGGCGTCCGCTCCCCGGTGAGATACGGCGCGAAGAGCAGGCCGTCTGCGCCGGGCACCCAGCGCTCCGCCTCCGTATCGAGCTGTGCGAGCTCGGCGCCGAGGAAGCCCCGCAGCCATGCCGCCGAACCCGCGGCGCTGAGCATGACGCCCATCGCATGCCACGTGTCCGGCACGGCGTGGCAGAAGACGTGCACGCGCGCCTGCGCGTCGGGCGCGTACTCGGGCAGCACGGCGAAGACGACGCCCGATGTGCCGAGCACGACCGATAGCGGACCACCCGCCGCCGCGACGCCGACGCCGAGCGCGGCCGCCGCTTGATCGCCCGCGCCCGCGATCTCCGTCGACTCGTACGAGGGAGGCAGCCACGCGAGCGGGACGTCGAGGGCATCGCAGACCTCGGCGGACCACTGCCGCCGCGCGACGTCGAAAAGCAGGGTGCCCGACGCGTCGGCAACGTCGATCGCGCGCTCGCTCGTGAGGTGGAGGCGAACGTAGTCCTTCGGCAGCAGCACGTGCGCGATGCGCGCGTATACGTCCGGCTCGTGGCGACGCAGCCAGAGAAGTTTCGGAGCCGCGAAGCCCGTCAGCGCACGATTGCCCGTCAGCGCGATCAAGCGCTCGAGACTGATGCGCTCCTCGATCTCTGCGCATTCCGCGGCGGTGCGCTGATCGTTCCAGAGGATCGCCGGACGCAGCACGCGGTCGTGCTC
>DASSXM010000092.1:0-8420 GCA_035703805.1 Gaiellaceae bacterium
GAGGGACTCGAACCCCCACGGGCTTTCGCCCACCAGGACCTAAACCTGGCGCGTATAGCCGATTTCGCCACGCCCGCGCTCGGGCCGCGAAGGCTACCGCCGAGAGCATGGCAATCCAAAGGACGCTCACAACGCCGATCAAGGTCAGTGTCCACATGCTCATCGGAATGGAAGACATCATTCGCCGCTCACTTCTTGCATCCTCTTTGCGGCGCGACCGAGGGATTCGTCATCGAAGAGGTACGGAGTCGCGTTCGGGATCGCGTGCGCCGGCCCATCGAGGTCGTCTGAGCCGGCCGCGGCGTTGAGCGCGTAGCGGATGGGGATCTCGTGGCAGACGACGAGGATCGTCCGCTCCGGACGAGCGACGAGTCCGTCGAACGCGCGGGCGTAGCGACGCGCGGCGTCGTCGAGGCTCTCGCCGCCGGGGAACGGATCGCTTCTCCGGTGCTCGCGCTTCCACGCGCGGTAGTCGGCGATCGTCTGCCCTTCGAGCTCGCCGACGTCGATGTCGTCGAGCAGTGGCTCCTCGACGACGGGAACGTCGCGTCCGCGTAAAGCCTCCTCGGCTGTCTCGCGCGTGCGCATGAAGCGCGTGTGCACGCAGAGCTCGATCGGAAGCTCCGCGAGTTGTGCTCCGAGCCCCCGCGCCTCCTCGCGGCCCTGCTCGGTGAGCGGAACGGGCACGCTCGGATCGCCGTTGATTCGGCCCTCGACGTTGAGCGTCGTGTGTGCGTGCCGGGTGAGCACGAAAAGCCGCATCAGAAGCCGAGACTACGGCACTCCTGCTTGAATGGCGACGTGCAAGCGACGGTAGAGGAACTGCCGGAGAATCGCGTTCGCCTGACCGTCCAGGTGCCCTCTCACGACGTTCACCACGCGGTCGAACACGCCGCTTCGGACCTCGCGACGAGCGTCAAGATCCCCGGTTTCCGCAAGGGCAAGGTCCCGCGCGACGTGCTCGTGAAGCGTGTCGGGCGCGACCGGCTGATGGCCGAGGCGGTCGACAGCCACATCGGCGGTTGGTTCTGGAACGCCGCCGCGCGTACGCGCGTGCGCCCCGTCGCGCAGCCGGACTACGACTTCGAGCTTCCGTCCTCCGATCACGAGGACTGGCAGTTCACAGCGACGGTCGCCGTGCAGGCAAAGCCGGAGCTCGCCGACTGGAAGACGCTCGAGGTCGGCGCGTACGAGTCGGAGGTGCCGGAGGAGATCGTACAGCGTGAGCTTGAAGTGCTCGCGTCGACCGTCGCCGAGCTCGTTCCGGTCGAGGGCCGCGCAGTCGGTCCTGAGGACACGGTGATCGTCGATCTCGTCTCGACCGGCGGCGAGGCGCGCCGCGACTACGTCGTCGAGCTCGGCCGCGGCACCGTCGTCGAGGAGATCGAGCAGGGCGTCGTCGGCATGAGCGGAGGCGACTCGAAGGAGCTCACCTTCGAGCTCGCCGACGGAACGACGCAGACGGTCGAGGTCACGGTCAAGGAGATCAAGGAGAAGGTGCTGCCGCCGGTCGACGACGACCTTGCGCGCGCTGCGAGCGAGTTCGAGACGCTCGCCGACCTCCGCACCGACATCGAGTCGCGCCTGCGCGCGCAGATCGACGAGGAGATCGAGGCGCGCTTCCGCGCCGACGCGACCGATGCGCTCGTCGCTGCGTCGAAGGTCGACGCTTCCAGCCCGCTCGTCGAGTCGCGCACGCGCGAGCTGCTGCGCAGCCTCGCGCGCCAGACGGAAGCGCGCGGGATTCCGCTCGAGACATATCTGACCATGACCGGCCAGGCTCCCGACGACCTCGTCGCTCGCCTGCGCGAGGAGGCCGCGCGCTCGGTCGCGCGCGAGCTCGTCCTCGAGACGGCTGCGGAGCAGCTCGGCATCGAGGTGTCCGACAACGAGCTCGAGGCGTGGTTCGGCGAACGCTACGAGGACGCGAACGACGTGCTCGCCGAGGTGAAGGAGACCGACCTATGGGAGCGCGAGCGCGAGAGCCTCCGCCTGCGGAAGGCGCTCGACACGATCGCTGCGGAAGTGAAGAGAATTCCGCGCGAGCTCGCCGACGCGCGCGAAGCGATTTGGACGCCTGACAAGGAGAAACCCAAGACCGAGGCGAAACTCTGGACCCCGGAAGTGAGGAGCTAAGGCACACATGAGCACACCGTCGAATCTCGTCATCCCGTCCGTCATCGAACAGACCTCGCGTGGCGAGCGTTTCTTCGACATCTACTCCCGGCTCCTGAACGAGCGGATCATCTTCCTCGGCACGCCGATCGACGACATGGTCGCGAACCTCATCGTCGCCCAGATGATCCACCTCGAGTCCGAGGACCCGGACAAGGACATTCAGCTCTACATCAACTCTCCGGGTGGGGCCGTGTACTCCGGCCTCGCGATCTACGACACGATGCAGTTCGTCCGGCCCGATGTCGCAACCACATGTGTGGGCATCGCGATGTCGATGGGCGCGCTCCTTCTTGCGGCCGGCGCAGAGGGAAAGCGGACCGCGCTGCCGAATTCCAAGATCCTGATCCATCAGGTGTCCGGCGGGTTCCAGGGCCAGGGCACCGACATCGAGATCCAGGCCCGCGAGACGATCAACCTCAAGCGGAACCTGGAGGAGATCTTCAGCAAGCACTCGAATCAACCGCTCGACAAGGTTTCGAAGGACATGGAGCGGGACTACTACATGACTGCAGATGAGGCTCAGGCATACGGCCTCGTGGACAACGTCGTCGCTCACCGCTAGACGAAACCGGTAATCCGAGGTACAAGGAGTAAACCGTGGCCCGCGCTAGTGAAGGCAATGAGCAGCTTCTCTGCAGCTTCTGCGGGAAGAGCCAGCGGCAGGTCAAGAAGCTGATCGCCGGCCCCGGCGTCTACATCTGCGACGAGTGCATCGATCTCTGCAACGAGATCATCGACGAGGAGCTGACCACTCCCACTCCGCTCGACCTCGACAACCTCCCGCGCCCGAAGGACATCTATTCCGTGCTGAACGACTACGTCGTCTCGCAGGAGGAGTCGAAGCGCACGCTCGCCGTCGCCGTCTACAACCACTACAAGCGCGTGCAGATGGGCCAGACCGACGACGAGGTCGAGCTCCAGAAGTCGAACATCCTCCTGCTCGGCCCGACCGGCTGCGGCAAGACGCTGCTCGCGCAGACGCTCGCGCGCATCCTCAACGTCCCATTCGCGATCGCGGACGCGACTGCGCTCACGGAAGCCGGCTACGTCGGCGAGGACGTCGAGAACATCCTCCTCAAGCTGATCCAGGCCGCGGACTTCGATATCAAGAAGGCCGAGACCGGGATCATCTACATCGACGAGGTCGACAAGATCGCGCGCAAGGCGGACAACCCGTCGATCACGCGCGACGTGTCGGGCGAGGGCGTGCAGCAGGCGCTCCTGAAGATTCTCGAGGGGACCGTCGCATCGGTGCCGCCGCAGGGCGGGCGCAAGCATCCGCACCAAGAGTTCCTCTCGATCGACACGACGAACATCCTCTTCATCTGCGGTGGCGCGTTCGCCGGCCTCGACAAGATCATCGCGCGGCGAATCGGCAAGAACGCCGTCGGATTCGGTGCCGAAGTCCGCTCGAAGAACTCGGTTGAGTCCTCCGAGCTGCTCGCAGGTGTCATGCCCGAGGATCTCCTGAACTTCGGCCTCATTCCGGAGTTCATCGGACGCCTTCCGGTCATCTCCGCGGTGCACCAGCTGCGGCGCGAGGACCTCGTCCAGATCCTCACCGAGCCGAAGAACGCGCTCGTCAAGCAGTACCAGCGCTTCTTCGGCTACGACAACATCGAGCTCGTCTTCACCGACGACTCGATGTGGGAGATCGCGGACAAGGCGCTCGCGCGCGAGACCGGCGCACGCGGCCTTCGCTCGATCATCGAGGGCGCGCTCCTCGACGTGATGTTCGAGCTGCCGTCGCGCCGCGACGTGACCAAGTGCGTGATCACGAAGGAGTGCATCGCGCAGGGCATCCGCCCGACGCTCGTCACCTCGGCCGAGACGTTCGAGGACGACGAGCCGGTCGAGCAAACGGCGTAGTCGGGGCAGCCCTCAGCGACGGCGTGAGGATCGCCTACGAGCAGGCGGGCGACGGCGAGCCGCTGCTCTTCATCCACGGCCTCGCGTACGACCGGCATGGATGGGGGCCGCTCCCGAAACTGCTCGCGAACGAGTTCCGCGTCCTTCTCGTCGACAACCGCGGCGTCGGTGCAAGCGACGTGCCCGAAGGGCCGTACACCGTCCCGATGCTCGCGGCCGATGCGGTCGCAGTTCTCGACGACGCGGAGATCGAAAGTACCCACGTCTTGGGCGTCAGTCTCGGCGGCTTCATCGCGCAGGAGATCGCGCTCACGTACCCGGACCGCGTGTGCAAGCTCGTTCTCGGCTCGACGTCGCCGGGCGGGCAGGAGGCTTATCCGATGCCGGCGCGCGGCGTCGAGGCGTTCAGAACGTTCCAGACCCTCGAGCGCGAGCCCGGCCTTCGCCTGATGGCCGAGAACTCACTCGGCGAGCGCGGCGTCCGCGAGCGCCCCGAGCTCGCCGACGAGATCTATGCGTACCGCCTCGAGCGGGCTCCGTCCCTCGACGCGTGGCAGGCGCAGTTCGCCGCGAGCAGGGCGTGGGACGCTCTCGATCGAATCCCGGCGATCTCTGCGCCGACGCTCGTCTTCCACGCCACCGCGGATGCGGTAATCGACGTGCGCAACGGCGAGCTGCTCGCCGAGCGGATCCCCGGCGCCCGGTTCGAGCTGATCCCCGACCGCGGCCATCTCGTCGTGTGGGAAGAGGGAGAGATGCTCGCTCCGATCGTGCGAGACTTCCTCCATGAGTGAGCTCAAGCCAGGTGCGGAGTTCGGGCCATCGTCGTGGATCGAGGTGTCGCAGGAGCGCATCGACTCGTTCGCCGAGACGACTGGCGACCACCAGTGGATCCACGTCGACCGCGAGCGTGCTGCGTCCGGCCCGTTCGGCACGACGATCGGCCACGGGTATCTGACGCTCTCGCTTCTCCCCGTCATGTCGTATGAGGTCGTGCCGCGCCAGGAGGGTGGCGGCATGTCGGTGAACTATGGCCTCAACAAGGTTCGCTTCCCGGCGCCGGTCCCGTCGGGGTCGCGCGTGCGCGGGACGTTCCACGTCGACGCGGTGGACCAGTTCGACGGCGGCTTCCAGGCGACGATGACTGCGACGATCGAGCGCGAGGGCGGCGAGAAGCCGGTCTGCGTCGCCGAGCTCGTGTTTCGCTATTACCACTGATACGTGAGCGTGATGCGGGTCGGCGCCGAGCGCCGATTCCAGGTGTCGAGCGTGCCGGCCGCGATCTGGTAAATGCCTGGCCGCTCCGGAGCGCGACCGGTACATGAGGTTGCGACGACGGCGCGGCAGATCAGCCTCCACGTGCCGTTCGGCCGCTGGAGCGCGGACACGAATCCCTGTACGCGCGGGTCGTCGCTCGGGGCAACCGAGACCGTCATCGCGTCTCCAGCGGTCGTCGCGGAGAGCGCCGCCGGCGGCGCGGGCCTCGTCAGGTCGTCGAGCGCGTTGCGCATGAACTGCTGTACGCGCGAGTCGGATACGCCAGCCGATCCGCCGGGCGGCTCCCGCACGAGCGTTCCGTCTGCGCGATAGTCGTCGAGGCCCCAGGAGAATGACATCGCTCCGGCCGCGAAGACACGCGCGCCGCTCGGCGCCGTGAACTTGACTGCGTCTGCGTCCTGGTCGACGCCGCCCCCGGCGTAGTGGAACAGCACGGTCAGGCCCGGATGCTGGCATGAGACCGGGTTGGGATTGAGCACGTCGTGCTCCCTGCCGACGACGGACGACACGGTGTCGCCGGCCGCGAAACCGGTGTTCCTGAACCAGGTGTCGCGAACACCGTCCGGCGTCACCGTGTAGTCGAGGCTGCGCGGGACGGTCGTGACCGAGATGGTCGACACCCCGGTGAGCTCGCAGTCGGGTCGCCCGAGCTGCCGCCAGAGCGCGGTCTTCTGCTCGAGCACGGGGTTCGGGTCGAAGAGCGACTTGTAGCCGAAGATCGTCTGCCCGCCGTCTTGGTACTCGACGTGCCAGTAGCCCTCGTTCGCACCCAGAAAGGCGAGGTTCGTCCCCTGCGCAACCGCGTTGTCGAACGCGTCGCGCATGGAGCGCGTCCAGTACTCGTCGTGACCGGCAACCATGACGAGTCGGTGGCGGAGGAGGCTCGCGGGATCGTGGTCGGTGTCGAGATCGGTCTGGTAGGAGACGTCGTAGCCTTCTCGCTCGAGGAAGCGCACGCTTTGGATCTCCCACCACAGGGGGGACTGCGCCTGGTCGTCGAACGGGCGCTCGAACGAGACGCGGTACATCCGCGGCCCCAGTGAGTCGTAGAGGCTCTTACCGCCCCAGTGGTTGTACGCCTCCCACGTGTTCACCGGGACCTGCACGAGGATCGTCGAGCCGACCATGGCGGTGGTGGGATGGACGATGAAGTACGTCGTCGCCACGAGCCCCGCTTGTGGACCCGTCGTGAGCACGGCCTCGGCGAGGTAGTAGCCGCTCGTCCAGTCGCTCCCTGTACGGATGGAGTCGGTCACCGGCCAGTCCGCGCGGATCGGAGGGTCCGTCGGCGAGGTCGGCGGTGCGCCCGGCTGCGGCTGCGGCGTTCCCTGCTCGTCGGCCCGGCAGGATGGGAGACACGTCATCTGACGCGCGCCGGCGCCCCTGTACCAGCCGAGGCGGTAGATGACGAGGCGGTAGCGGTTGGCGGTGCTGACGTGAAAGTCGACCTCGTCACCCGGAGCCGCCGTGATCTGCGTGGCGTAGACGGCGATGTCGCCGCCAACGTGCGCCTGCCACGCACTCGTCCCGGGCCGGGCGTTCTCGAGCGCGATCGGGCTCAGGAACGTAGGGGCGTCCGCCGCGGTGGCATGCGTCAGCCCGCCGAAAAACAGCAGCACGAAAAAGCCCGCGAGTAAAGCCGCCCTCGTCAACCACCTCCGGTTGTACGGGGTGCACCGGACGGATGCAAGGAACCGTCGTGGACCGATGCAATCCGAGGGGGACACTCTCGGATCCACGTTTAGACACTCGTGGGCGTGGAATGAGGGTTGAATTCCATCCGTCGGGTCATTTAGGATCCGAAATCCCACCATCCCCGGAAGGAGCACGCATGGAGCGCGAGGTTCGGATTCAGGTCGAGGCCGAGCAGCTCGAGGCGAGCTGGCGCGAAGCGCGCTGGAGCGGGATCGAGCGGACGTACTCGGCTGCCGAGGTAATCCGGCTGCGCGGCTCCGTCGTCCCCGAGCAGACGATCGCGCGCCTCGGCGCCGAGCGACTGTGGGAGCTGCTTCATCGCGACGAGCCGGTCAAGGCACTTGGGGCGATGACGGGCGGTCAAGCGGTGCAGATGGTGAAAGCAGGCCTGCAGGCCATCTATCTCTCGGGGTGGCAGGTTGCAGCAGACGCCAATCTTTCGGGCAACACGTATCCGGACCAAAGCCTTTATCCGGCGACGAGTGCGCCAGCACTCGTTCGCCGATTGAACAACGCGCTGCTGCGCGCGGACCAGATCGACTGGGCGGAGGAGCGGAACGGCACGCACTGGTTTGCGCCCGTGCTTGCGGACGCAGAAGCCGGCTTCGGCGGTGTCCTCAGCGCCTACGAGCTCATGCGCGCGATGATCGAAGCCGGAGCCGCCGGTGTGCACTACGAGGATCAGCTCGGCTCGGAGAAGAAGTGCGGCCACCTCGGCGGCAAGGTGCTCGTGCCGACGTCGCAGTTCGTCCGCACGCTCAACGCCGCACGTCTTGCCGCCGATGTCCTCGCCGTGCCGACCGTGCTCTTTGCGCGGACGGACGCGCTCTCAGCGGCGCTGCTGACGAGCGAAATCGACGAGTACGACCGCGACTTCGTCACCGGTGAGCGCACCGCGGAGGGCTTCTTCCGCGTCCGCGACGGCATCGACGCGGCGATCTCACGTGCGCTCGCGTACGCGCCGTATGCCGACGTGCTCTGGTGCGAGACCTCGACGCCGGACATCGGCGAAGCGCGCGAGTTCGCACAAGCCGTGCACGAGAAGTTCCCGGGCAAGCTGCTCGCGTACAACTGCTCGCCGTCGTTCAACTGGAGCAAGCACCTCGACCAAGACGAGATCGCGACGTTCCAGTCCCAGCTCGCCGAGATGGGCTACCGCTTCCAGTTCATCACGCTCGCCGGCTTCCACTCGCTCAACGCCGGGATGTTCGAGCTCGCTCTCGGCTATGCGGCCGACGACATGACGGCGTACGTCAAGCTCCAGGAGCACGAGTTCGCACTCGAGGAGCACGGCTACACGGCCACGCGGCACCAGCGTGAAGTCGGCGCCGGCTACTTCGACCTCGTCGCGCAGGCGGTCTCGCCGGACAGCTCGACGCTCGCGCTCAAGGGCTCGACCG
>DASSXM010000048.1:0-16384 GCA_035703805.1 Gaiellaceae bacterium
AGCCGCCGCTTCTTCTCGGCCGGCTGCTCGAGGCCCTGCGCCAGCGAGCGGCGGGCGCGGAAGATGAGCGTCTCGACGGCGGCCTGCGAGACCTCGAGCTCTTCCGCGATCTCGTGGTAGGAGAGGCCCTGCCATTCGCGCAGAAGGATTGCACGGCGCTGGTTCTCGGGCATCTGCTCCAGGACGTCCTGCAGGCCGATGAGCTCGTCGGCGTGCCGCGACGGAGCCGGCGTCAGCTCTTCGACGAGGTCGAAGTCGGCGGGCGACTCGATGCGACCGCGGCGCCAGCTCGACCGGCGGCGCGACAGGCAGACGTTGTTCGCGATCTTGAAGAGCCATGCCGATTCGAGCTCGGGAACGACGCCGCCCTTGATACCGCGGAACGCGTTGAGGAACGTGCTCTGCACGGCGTCCTCGGCCTCCTCGCGCGAGCCGAGTTGATGCAGGCAGTAGCGGAAGATCTGGTTCGCGTACTTCTCATAGAGCGCACGCGTGAGATCCGCCTCGGGAGCGGCTGCCGGCTGGACGCGGCTGGCACGACCTATGGACGGAACTGCAGCCATTCTCCTGCCCCCGGGGACGACGGAAGGTGGCCCCGCCCGAGCCACCAGATTTCACATCTTCGGTCTCCGGGCCGCCGTTGGCAACCCCCTTTTCGGGTCAGCCGCCCGTGCCAGGCCCGGATGTCCCGTCCGGGCCGTCCCCGCGGTCCCCTGAGTGCTGGCCCGAGTCGCCCTCGGACTGGGTCACGGCGCTCACCTGCGACGACATATCGCCACGCTCGAGGTCGGGGGAGTCATGTCCGTCGACCGGCTTGCTGACCGTGATCGTCGACGGTGTAAACGCCGTGTGGGGGTGCGAGACGACGAAGACATGCCGGACGGGCGCTCGGTGTGGCCGCACGACGTGGGGGGCGACGATCGCGCCGCTCGTGATCGCTGCCGTACCGACGCCGAGCGCGACCGCCTTCACCGCGATCGGCGCGGCCGCTCCGGAACCGCTCACCAGCCGGAGCAGTGCATCGATCCACGACACGCCGCTGAGAGCCGCGTACGCGGTCCGCAGCTTCGTGCGCAATCCGCGACGCGCGCGGAAGAGCAGCGACTCGACCGCCGGCGTCGAGACGCTGAGCGCGACCGCGAGCTCGTCGTACGACAGCCCGCCGAACTCGCGCAGCAGGAGTGCTTCGCGCTGTTGCGAGGGCAGCTCGCGAATCGCACGCCACAGCGCCGCAAGATCTGCACGACGGATCGCCTCGGCGAGCGGATCCGGCAACGCCGAGTTGGTCTCGACGTTCGTCGGAAGCGGTTCGCGCATCCGCGCGCTGATCCGCGACCAGCACTCGTTGCGCGCAATCGTCGCGAGCCAGGCCGCAGGCTCTCGCGGCTCGGACCCGTTGAGCAGGGCGCGATGCGCCGAGAGGAACACCTGCTGCGTCGCGTCCTCCGCCTCAGCGTGGTCACGAAGGAGTGCGCGGCAGAGGCCGCGGACCGTGCGCGCATAACGCTCGTAGAGCGCCGCGCTCCGCGCGCGAGCCGCCCCGGCTGAGGGACGGCTCGCGTGCGGGAACGGCTCCGGTCTCGGGGCGCTAGTCGCCACCACCACCACTGGTGGTGTCGTCAGAAGAGTCGCCTTGGTCGTCGTTGTCGTCACCCTGGTTGTTCTGGTCGTTCAGCGAAAGATTGAGCGTCACGGTCTGGCCCACGAACGAGCTCGGCAGCGTCAGGCCCGCAGGAAGCGGCACGACGAGCGTCTGGCCGTTGACCGTGAGCGTCACCGTGCCCGTGCCGACCGCGGCGACGACCGCCTGCACCTGGATCGCGCTGTCGTTCGACGGGCCGAGGTCGTCTTCGCTCTGCTCATCCAGCTGGCCGTTGTTCCCGACCGTCACCTGCGCTGCGACGTTATCGCCGGTCGTCGGCGTCGTCTGTGTCGTCGGGCTCGGCGTGGTGTCGCTTGCCGAGGCAAGGCGGCGGCCTGTGTGGATCGCGACGAGGTGCCTGTTGCTCGACAAGAATATCGTCGTGCCGACGCGGCGCACGACGATGCCACGCACGAGCGCGGTGTGCGAGCGGCCGACGACGACGAGCTTCCCGCCGACGAACTCGACGCGCGAGCCGACGGCCTCAGAGCCGCTGAACGCGCGGATGAGACCGCTCGACGGCGAAACGAGCACAGCGCCACGCAGGTGCCCCACGACGACGCCCTTGAACGTGGCTGTGCCGGCGCCCGCGGCCGCGGGAATCACCCCGCTCACGGCGAGTGCGGCGATGAACAGAAGTCGCTTCATGCGGAAGCCTCTCTTTCGTTACCCGGATCGATGGAAAAGGGATTGCCTATTGAAGAGGCGATCGAGCGAGAAAACTTGCGCCCTGAAGCTCGCGGCGAAGCCGGACGAGGAGCGCCTCGAGCGCAAGGGGAGCCGAAAGCTGCAGCTCCTCGGCCTCCCGCCAGGCGGCGCGGACGACCTCGCAGGCCCGTTCCGCGCCGAGGAGGCGCTCCCGGGTCGCGTCCTCGCGGAGATCCTCGAGCCGGTCGACGTGCACGACGGCACCCTCCGCTCCGGCGGCGAGGACGACGAGGTCGCGATACCACCACTCGAGCTCCTCGAGGGCCGCGAGCAGCTCGTCGCGCTCCGCTCCGCGCTGCGCCCGGCGAATGCGCTGCTCTGCATCCCGACCGGTGAGCTCGAGCACGGCGACCGTCTCTTCTGCGCGCTCCTTCGCCTCGTTCGCGCGCTCGGCGATGCCGGCGAGAACGATCTGCGCCGCGTCGTTGGCGTCGAAGTCCGCGTCGAGATAGACTGAGCGCGCGACTTCGAGCAGCGCTTCGCGTTGCTCCGCCGCTGCGGGATCGAGCAGCCGCGCAACGCGATCGAGCCGTCCCGCAGCGACGCGCGCGAGCGTCGTCAGCTCTTCGTCCGCGAGCTCGGGCGCACGACTGCGCAGCGCGTCGCGAACTGCGCGCTCCGACAACCGCCGGAACGGAACGAGCTGGCAGCGCGAGAGGATCGTCTCCGGCAGTGGGCCGAGGTCGCTCGCGACGAGCACGATCACCGCATACGGCGGCGGCTCTTCGAGATCCTTGAGCAACGCGTCCGCGGCGTCCTCGTTCATCGTGTCGGCGCCGAAGACGAGATACACGCGCCGGTCGGCCTCGAACGGTCGCATGTGCAGGTCGCGGCGCAGCTCGCGGATGTCGTCGATGCGAATCTGGTCACCGAGCGGCTCGAGCACGTACAGGTCGGGATGCGACCGGCGCTCGACACGTGCGTGCTCGCCGAGGAGCTCGGCCGCGAACAGCAACGCGAGGTCGCGCTTGCCGACGCCGGGCGGGCCGTGCAGGAGATACGCGTGCGCTGGACCGTCCGTAAGCGCGGCGGAGAGGAGGCGCTTCGCCTCCAGCTGCTCAGAGATCGCGTCGAATGCGCTCATGGATCTCGCGGGCGAGCTCGTCTCGGTCGCGCGCGCCGTCGAACACGACCATACGCTCTGGGAAGCGCTCGGCGAGCTCGCGATAGGCGGCGGCCACGCGGCGCTGCAGCTCGGGGCCTTCGCGCTCGAGCCGGTCGGGCGCTCCGGCGCGTGCGGCGGCGACCTCCGGGTCGACGAGCAGCAGGACGGTGCGATCGGGCAGCAGGCCGTCGACGGCGCGCAGGTTCAGCTCGAGCACGTCGTCGAGCCCGACGCCGCGCGCGATGCCCTGGTACGCGAGCGACGAGTCGATGTAGCGATCGGCGATGACGATCGCTCCGCGCTCGAGGGCGGGCCTGATCACTGTCTCGACGTGCTCGGCGCGCGCGGCGGCGAACAGCGTCGCCTCGGTGCGCGGCGCCATCGGCGGACCATTGAGCAGAAGCTCGCGAACGCGCTCGCCGACCTCGGTGCCGCCGGGCTCGCGCGTCAACACGACGTCGCGGCCGTCGGCCGCGAGCGCGTCGCGCAGCAGCTCCGCCTGCGTCGACTTCCCCGACCGGTCGGCTCCTTCGAAGGTGATGAACACGAGGCGCCTACGATAGGCCAGTGAGGGCGATCGTGACCGGGGGCGCGGGGTTCATCGGCTCGCACGTCGTCGACGCTCTGCTTGCACGCGGCGACGAGGTGCACGTCCTCGACGACCTCTCCAAGGGAACACGCGACAACGTCACGGCCGGCGCGGAGCTGCACGTTGCGGACATCCGTGAGCCCGAAGCGGTGTTCGACACCGTCAGGCCGGAGGCGGTCTTCCACTTCGCCGCCCAGGCCGACGTCCGCTTCTCCGTCCAAAGCCCAGCCGTGGACGCGGAGATGAACATCTTCGGAACGCTGCAGGTCCTCGAAGCGGCGCGCCGGTACGACGCGCAGGTCGTGCTCGCCTCGACCGGGGGCGCGATCTACGGCGAGTGCGACGGACGACCGGCAACGGAGTCGACTCCGCGCCAGCCGCTCTCCCCGTACGGCACGTCGAAGCTCGCAGCCGAGGAGTACCTCGCGACGTACAACCGGTTGTACGACGCCGGCCACGTGTCGCTTCGCCTCTCGAACGTCTACGGGCCTCGCCAGGCCGTTCACGGCGAGGCGGGCGTCGTCGCGATCTTCACCGGCCTGCTGCGCGACGGTGGGACGCCGCAGATCTTCGGCGACGGCACGCAGACGCGCGACTACGTCTACGTCAGGGACGTCGCGCGCGCGACGCTCGCCGCGCTCGGACGCGGCGGCGTCTTCAACATCGGCACCGGCCTCGAGACCTCGGTGCTCGAGCTCTACGAGGCACTCGCGCGCGCGAGCGGAGTGGCCAGGCTCGCCGAGCACGTGCCTGCCCGTCTCGGCGAGCTGCAGCGGAGCGTTCTCGACGTCTCCCTAGCCGCGCGCGAGCTCGACTGGACACCGGAGGTGACGCTCGAGGACGGGCTTGCACGCACGTGGGAGTGGGCTACGGCCTAGGAGGAAGAGTCACACCCGGCGCGAATCGGAGCGGTCCGTGGAATACGCCGAGCCCCTCTCCCGCCCGTTTCCGTGGCGCGCCGCGACACTCGTCGCAGCCGCGCTCGCGGCCGTCGAGTTCGTCGTCCTCATCGTCGTCGGTGCGTTCCTCCTCGCACGGCCGATCCATCACAACGCCGCGAAGGCCTCGACGACGCCGGCGCACACGCGCGTCGCGGCGCACGTTCAGCACATCCGCGTCTCTGCGCACGCCCTTCTTCCGCGTACGCACGTCTCCGTCCTCGTCCTGAATGGGAACGGCGTCGCGGGAGCGGCCGCCCGAATGGCTGCGCAGCTGCACGGCCTCGGTTATCGCATCGGCGGGAAGCGGAACGCGCAGCGGCACGACTACGCGCGCTCGATCGTGATGTATGTGCCGTCCTATGCGCGCGAGGCGCAGCGGCTCGCGCGTGACACAGGCATCCGCCTCGTGTCTCCGGTGGACGGGCTCACCCCCCACATGCTCAGGGGTGTGAAGCTGGTCGTCCTCCTGGGCAGTTAGGCGGCCACACGCCGAGCGCCTCGTGCCGCGCTCGATCGAGCAGCCCGCACGCGATTCCGGCCGGCCCGTACTTGTCGTGCGTCCACGCATTGCTCAACGCGATGTAGGCGCTGCGCCACTTGTGATGCTCCGCGTAGAACACACCGAGGTCGAACCACGTCTGGGAGTTCAGCGGCTCGAGTGAAACCTCTTTGCGGTACAGCTGCTCGGCGTGCGCGGTGTTCCCGACCGCATCCTCGAACGCCGCGTACTCGGAGAGCGCAGCCGTCGACAACGGGTCCCACGAGTGCGCGCGCTTCACCGCCGAGACGGTGGACGCCGTGGCGAGCTCACGCTGCGAGAGCCACGGGGCTGCAAGTGAATAGATCGCTGCGAGCGCGATCACGAAGGCGCTGAGAGCGAGCAGCGGCCGGCGCGGCCGCGCAACGGCGGCGCCGGGGTCCCGCGCGGTCGCAAGCGCCCCGGTTACGAGCAGAAGCGGCCCGCAGGTTGCGATGAAGTTCCAGTCCTTGTCAACGATCATGTGCGCGACGAACGCGGCAACGCCGACAGCGAGTGCAGTGATCGCCGCGCGCTCTGGACCTGCCGCACGCCGCCGCGCGGCGACGATTCCAACGCCGGCGGCGCCGAACGCGATCACGTAGAGAAGCAATCCGACGATTCCCGTCTCGGTCAGGAACTGCAACGGGACGTTGTGCGGCTCGTCGACCCCGACCTGACTCGAGCGCAGAAGCTCATTCGTGTACTGGAACGTCGCCGCGCCCGTTCCGCCAACCGGGTGCTGCGTGAACGCGTGCCACGCCTCCTGCCACCAGCGCCAGCGGTTGCTCGAGCTCGCGCTGCCGAGATGCTGGACGCCGTTCGAGATCTGCGAGCTCACGGGATTCGTGAAGTCGTTCCAGATGCGCCCGGCGTAGACGACGGAGACGGCGATTCCTACGACCGCGATGAGGAGCGCGGCGGCGCCCGCCACCCGTTCCACACGACGCCGCGATACCGGCGCGAGCGAACGACGACTCTCGGCGCGCGCGAGCACGAGTGAGGCGAGCACGACGAGCGCAGCCGTTGCGAGTATCACGAGCGCGAAGATCCAGCCGTCGTGGACGCGCGCGGTATGCGAGCTGCCGTCGGTACTGATTCCCGGCAACGCGAGCGCGACGCCGAACACGGCCGCTCCCGCGCCGCCGCCGACGGCGACAGCAGCGAGGCTCTCGACCCGGTCTCGGTCGAGCAGAACCCAGGCGGCGGCTCCGAGGCACGCGAGAGCGATTCCGAACCGCGAGTACGTGAGCAGCGCGACGAGCGTCGCGCCGAAAACGAGCAGGACGCCGGCCGCCCGCACGGCGGGACGGCATGCGCGCGCCGCGGCGAGCCAGAGGCCGAGTGGAATCGCGACGTCGGCCAGCAACGCGAGCTCGTTCCAATACGCGACCGGCGAGCGCAGCCGCGAGACGCGGCCGTAGTCCGGGTACAGCGCCGGAACGCACTTTGCGAGGAGCGCCCAGCCGATGACGGCGCCGAGCAATACGGCCGCCGCAGCCGCCAGCGTTTGCCGCGACAGCGCACCCGCGGCGAGCGCGCCGACGAGTGCGAAGGCCGCGTAGACGACGGTCCTGTTCGTGTAGATCCAGGATCCGTCCGGAGAGATCGACCAAGCGGTCGACGCTCCCTGCCACAGCGCGAGACCACCGAGCGCGCCGACGAAGACTCCTGCGGGCGTCGAGACGCGCGACGACCGGACGAAGCCGGCGAAGATCGCAGCGAGGAGGAGGGCGAAAGCGCCGATCCACACGAGCGGCGCCTCGGCGTCGCCTCCGCTGAAGAAGAGCGCGCATCCGCAGAGCGCAGCGCTACCGGCAAGCAGCGGGCCGGGGCTCGCGAAGCGTTCGCCCGCGGTACGCACGATCGACGACGCTAGCATTGTGGACGTCGCGCAGCGGGTCGGTTCACAAACGGTTTACACCCGCATTACCCCGAGAACACCACACTCCGGGAGAGTTGGGTGTGATGCCGTGGGCGGCCCGGTTTCACGTGGTCACGCGTCGAGAAACTGGATGAGGATGCTGAGGAGAGAAAAGCGGACATGGGCACGGATGCTTCTCGTGACCCTTGCGGCCGCGACCGCCCTGCTCGGCGCCGGCGTCCAGAGCGCGAGCGCAAGCCCCGCAGCGATCGCGACGTCGACGAACACGTGCTGGCAGGACGTCGTCAACGACTGGCTCCACCACAACGGCCAGATCAAGGGCACGTATGCAATCCCCTGCTACACGCAGGCGATCCAACATCTCAATGCGTACGCCGACGTCAAGGGCTACTCGAACGTCATCGACGACATCCACCGGGCGCTGCTCGCGGCGATCCACCAGGACCGGAGCGGCGGCCCGCCCACGAACTCAGGCCCCGGCCCCGGACCCTCGAACAACGGCCCCACCAATCCCGTCGACGCGAAGCAGGATCGCGGCTGGGTGCAGAGCCTCGCCGACCGGCTCGGGCCCGGCAACGCCCGCTCGATCCCGCTGCCGCTGCTCGTGCTCGGCGCGCTCGCGCTCCTGCTGCTGCTCGCGGCCTTCGGAACCTGGCTCGCGAGGCGGATCCAGACGCGTCGTGTGACACCCGCGCCGGCACCTGCTCCACTGCCGCGCAACCCGCGTTAGCGCGGCTCGGTTCCGTCCGGAGCGAGCCCTACCCTGCCTGGTCCGCGTCCGGCGGGGACGAGACCCACGAGGCTACAGTTGGGGAGGGGCGGAATGGCAAGCGTAGAGCAGGAAACGAGCACCGTAGAGGCGACCGAAGCGGCGGTAAACACCGTCGTCGACGAGGCCGCGCGCCTCGGCGTGCGCCGGTTTTTCACCATCCCGGGACGGGATCCGTTCGACGAGATCGAATGGGAGATCCGCGACGCGGTGATCCCCGGCCGTAACGGCCCGGCGTTCGAGCAGCGCGGCGTCGAGTTCCCGAAATTCTGGTCGCAGACGGCCACCAACATCGTCGCCCAGAAGTACTTCCGCGGCCGGCTCAGCTCGCCCGAGCGCGAGTCGAGCGTGAAGCAGATGATCGGCCGTGTCGTCGACACCGCCGTCACGTGGGGCAAGCAGGGCGGCTACTTCGCCGACGACGAGGAAGCCGAGACGTTCGCAGCCGAGCTGAAGGCGATCCTCGTCAACCAGTACGCCTCGTTCAACAGCCCCGTCTGGTTCAACATCGGTTTCGAAGAGAAGCCGCAGTGCTCGGCGTGCTTCATCCTCTCGATCGACGACTCGATGGAGGCGATCCTCGACTGGATCCGCCGCGAGGGCGTCATCTTCCGCGGCGGCTCCGGCTCCGGCGTCAACCTCTCCGACCTCCGCTCGTCGAAGGAGCAGCTCTCGAAGGGCGGCTACGCGTCCGGCCCCGTCTCGTTCATGCGCGGCGCGGATGCGTCGGCCGGGACGATCAAGTCAGGCGGCAAGACGCGGCGCGCCGCGAAGATGGTCGTGCTCGACGTCGACCATCCCGACATCGAGGAGTTCATCTGGTGCAAGGCGAAGGAGGAGCGCAAGGCGCGCGTCCTCGAGCAGGCCGGCTACGACATGTCGCTCGACTCGCCGGACTGGGCCTCGATCCAGTACCAGAATGCGAACAACTCGGTCCGCGTCAGCGACCTGTTCATGGAGGCCGCCGCCCAGGGCAGCGAGTTCAACCTCACCGCCCGCACCGACGGCACCGTCCTCGAGACGGTCGACGCACGCGACCTGCTCCGCCAGATCGCCGCCGCCGCGTGGGAGTGCGCCGATCCCGGCGTGCAGTACGACACGACGATCAACTCCTGGCACACGCTGCCGAACACGGGCCGCATCAATGCGTCCAACCCGTGCTCGGAGTACATGTCGATCGACGATTCTGCGTGCAACCTCGCGTCGCTCAACCTGATGAAGTTCCGCCGCGAGGACGGCGAGTTCGACGTCGAGGCATTCGAGCATGCGGTCGACGTCGTGTTCCTCGCGCAGGAGATCTTCGTCGGCTACTCCTCGTATCCCACGCCCGAGATCGAGCGCAACGCGAAGGCGTTCCGCCAGCTCGGGCTCGGCTACGCGAACCTCGGCGCACTGCTCATGGCGCGCGGCCTGCCGTACGACTCCGACGAGGGCCGCGCCTACGCGGCCGCGATCACGGCGCTCATGACCGGCCGTGCGTACCGGAAGTCTGCGGAGATCGCGTCGCGCATGGGGCCGTTCGCCGGCTACCAGGTGAACCGCGCGCCGATGATCGGCGTCATCGCGAAGCACCGCGCCTCGGTCGGGAACATCGAGAACTCCGACATCGTGCCGGGCGACCTGCTCAGCGCCTGCCGCAAGGCCTGGGACGATGCGCTGAACCTCGGCGAGGTGAGCGGCTACCGGAACGCGCAGGCGACCGTGCTCGCGCCGACCGGGACGATCAGCTTCATGATGGACTGCGACACGACCGGTGTGGAGCCGGACTTCTCGCTCGTCAAGTCGAAGAAGCTCGTCGGCGGCGGCGAGATCACGATCGTGAACCAGACCGTCGCGATGTCGCTCGATAAGCTCGGCTATGCGCCGCGCGAGATCGAGGAGATCGTCGCATACATCGACGAGCGGAACTCGCCCGTCGGCGCGCCGTACGTCAAGGCGGAGCACTACCCCGTCTTCGACTGCGCCGTCGGCGACCGTGCGATCCACTACCTCGGCCACGTGAAGATGATGGGCGCCGTCCAGCCGTTCATTTCCGGCGCGATCTCGAAGACGGTGAACATGCCGGAGGAGGCGTCCGTCGAGGACGTCATGAGCCTGTACGTCGACGCGTGGAAGCTCGGCGTGAAGGCGATCGCGATCTACCGCGACAACTGCAAGGTCGCGCAGCCGCTGTCGAGCTCCGGCAAGGAGACGACCGCGGCAACACCGCCCGTCCTCGTGCACGAGCGCAAGCGACTCCCGCTCGACCGCACCGAGGTCGGCCGCAAGTTCCAGGTCGGCGACCACGAGGGCTACATCCACGTCGGTCTGTACGACGACGGCAGCCCCGGCGACATCTTCGTCGACATCGCGAAGGACGGGACGACGATGGCCGGCCTGATGAACTCGCTGTGCCTCGCAGTTTCGATGGGCCTCCAGTACGGCGTTCCGCCGGAGGTCTACGTCTCGAAGCTCTCGCACATGCGCTTCGAGCCGAGCGGGATGACGAACGACGCCGACATCCGCTCGGCGAAGTCGATCGTCGACTACATCTTCCGCTGGTTCGGCAAGCGGTTCCTCACCGCCGAGCAGCAGGAGGAGGCGGGGATCCTCTCGCCCGAGGTGAAGGCGCGGCTCGCCCAGCGGTACGAGAACGGCGGTGACGCGCCGGCCGCGGCCGAACCCGGCGAAACGCCGCCGCCCGGCCAGACCGCGCTCTTCAACTCGTGGGAAGACGCCGTCGAGTGCGCGCGCTGCGGTGGACGCATGGTGCGGACGGGCTCGTGCTACACGTGCCGCGACTGTGGCACGAACACGGGCTGCTCCTGAACTGACGCGCAGGAGGGCGGCGGGGCTACGTGCCCTGCCGCCCTCCGGCCGACGCGCGCTCGAGCTTGCGAAACGCCTTCTCGACCGAGGCGGCGACGGGCTTGCCGTTGGTCAGCGAGATGAGGCGAGCGACCAGCCTCCCCATGACCGTCGTTCCCGTTCGCTCCCAATGGATCTCCACGAGCGTACCTCCGCCCTCACGAGGGCCGAGCGTCGCGGAGACGTAGCTGCCCGGAGTGCAGAAATTGCTCTCCAGCACCGTCCACCGAATCGTTCGCGGCTCACTCCAGTCGTAGCGCTCCTTCGCCCAGACGGTGCCCATCGGCATCTTCGTGCCTTCCTTGACCTCCGCACTCGTCTCGCCGACCGAGTAGACCTCGTAGAGGGACGGCGTGAGGCCCGGCCATATCTCCGGCCGGCGCTCGCTGAAGTCGAGCAGCGCACCGCGAACCGCGTCGAACGAAAGCGTCGTCTCGACCGTCAGGTCGACTTTCGGCATGGCCGGATCTTAAAACGGGTCAGCAGCCGGTGGGGCGCAGTGCGGCAGGCGGCCCGACTCGCATTCCGTACCGCCGCGTGACCGCAACGAGCCGTGCGCGGTACACGTTCATATCGGCGCGCTTCCAGTCGGCGTGCGTCTGGCAGCGCCACGGAGCGTAGAGCTCCTTGTGGAACGGGCTCGTGAGGCTCTCGTTGTGGCCGATGACGTTCTCGCGCGCGATGTGGAAGCGCGACATGAGCCAGGCGGTGAGGGCGAGCGAGCTTCGCATCTGCGCTGCATCGCCCAGCACCTGCGCGTCAGAGACGCCGACGTGCTCGATCCCGATCGCGACGTAGTTGAGACCGACCGTGTGCCGGCACATGACGTTCAGCGGCACGAGCTGGTAGATCGTCCCGTCGCGATCGACGATGAAGTGCGCGCACGTTCCGGGCAGTTGATGGAGCTCGGCGTCCGGAGCGTCGTGCGAGAACGTGTTGAACGCGGACGAGAACGACGGTGTCGCGGTCACGTGCTCGACGATCACCTTCGGATTCAGCCGCCACGTGCGGATGCCGTAGTGCCGCTGCGCGTAGTCGGCCATCTCCAACTTGCGCTGCGTGCCGTACGGGATCGGCTTCCAGACGATTCTCGGCCGCGGCGGCGCGACCAGGGCGATCACGGCGAGCGCTGCCGCCGCGATCACAACGCGGCGAAGAGGTCGACCGGCGTGCCGTCCGGGTCGACGAGCTGCGCGTAGCGGTGGCCCCAGAACGCATCCCAGGGCTCCTTCTCACCGTGGAACCCGGCCGCGACGACGCGCGCGTACGTCTCGTCGACCTCGGCCGGGCTCGCGCACGCGAATGCGAGCGCAATGGAGTTCCCGGTTTCCCGCGACCACTCGGGCCGGAAGCTCCGAATGACGTCCTCGGTGTCGAACATCAGGCGCATGCCGTTAGGGAACGTCGCCTCGACGTGCTCCGAGCCCTCTGCGATCTCGACGCCGAGCAAGCGGTAGAACGATCGCGCTCGGTCGAGGTCGGCGCTGACGATGCCGATCGCATCCAACTGCGGCATGGAGCTGACGCTAGCGGATAGCGTCGAACGAATGCGCTACAGACAGCTCGGCGCGAGCGACTTGCAGGTCTCCGAGATCAGCCTCGGCTCGTGGACGACGTACGGCGGCTCCGTTCCGCGCGACCAGGCCGAAGCGTGCGTCGCGGCCGCCTTCGACGGAGGCATCAACTTCATCGACACCGCGAACGTCTACGCGCGCGGCCGAGCGGAGGAGTTCCTCGGCGATGTGCTCGCGTCACGTCCGCGCGACTCGTACGTCCTCGCGACGAAGCTGTACGGAGCGATGTCGGACGACGACCGCGGCCTCTCGCGGGAGCAGGTCTTCAAGCAGATCGACGCGTCGCTCGCCCGGCTCAAGACGGACTACGTCGATCTCTATCAGTGCCATCGCTACGACTGGGACGTACCGCTCGCGGAGACGATGGAAGCGCTGACCGAGGTCGTGCGCCAGGGAAAGGCGCGCTATCTCGGGGTCAGCGAGTGGCCGGTCGAGAAGATCGCCGAGGCGCTCGAGCTGCGCGGCGTCGAGCCGCTAGTGTCGAGCCAGCCGCAGTATTCGCTGCTCTGGCGCGGCCCCGAGCGCGACATCATCCCGTTCAGCGCCGAGCACGGCATCTCGCAGATCGTCTGGTCTCCGCTCGCGCAAGGGATCCTCACCGGGAAGTACGCGCCCGGCTCTCCCCGGCCGGCCGGCAGCCGGCTCGAAGGAGACGCCTGGCTCCCGCAGGGGTTCGGCGACGACGAGACCCTCGAGCGCGTGCAGCGGCTGCGGCCGATCGCCGACGACCTCGGTATCTCGATGGCGCAGCTCGCGCTCGCCTGGGTGCTGCGCGAGCCGAACGTCGCGTCCGCGATCATCGGCGCGACCCGGCCGGAGCAGGTCGCCGACAACGTCGCCGCGTCGGGGATCGAGCTCGACGGCGAGACGCTCGCGCGGATCGACGAGATCGTGGGCGACCGCGTCGTGTACGCGTTGCCGGACTCCGCTCGTTAGCCGCCCACGACCTTCCCGGGATTCATGATCCCGTTCGGGTCGAGCACCTGCTTGATCCCGCGCATGAGCGGCACCAGGTCGCCGTGCTCCTGCTCGAGGTAGGCGAGCTTCCCGAAGCCGATCCCGTGCTCACCGGTACACGTTCCGCCGCGCGCGAGCGCGTCGTCGACGAGCGCGGCGTTCAGCGCCTGCGCCTCGGCGATCGAGCGCTCGTCGTCCGGGTCGAGCATGAAGGCGACGTGGAAGTTCCCGTCGCCGACGTGGCCGACGATGCCGCCGGCGAGCGACGATGCGTCGAGCACGCGCCGCGCGTGCTCGATCGCGGCGGCGAGCTCGGAGACCGGCACGGCGACGTCGGTCGTCATCGCCTTCGAGCCGGCCGCCTGCGCGAGCGCCGCCATGAGCGCACTGTGCCGCGCCTCCCAAATCTGCGCGCGCGCCGTCGGATCGCTCTCGGAGTCGAACGTCAGCGCGCCCTCGTCGTGTGCGAGCTCGCGCGTGGCCTCGAGATCGCCCGCGATGCCGCCCTCCCCTCCGCCGAACTCGACGAAGAGATGCGGCGCATCCGGGAACGACGTTCCCTTGTACGCATTGAGCGACGCGATCGTCGTCGCGTCGAGAAGCTCGCAGCGCGTGACCGGTACTCCCGCGCCGATGATCGCCGCGGCGGCGCGGCACGCCGCCTCGACCGACGGGAAAGCCGCGCGCACGACGACGGTGTGGTCGGGGATCGGGTGCAGGCGCAGCGTCAGCTCGGTGATGACGCCGAGCGTCCCTTCCGAGCCGACGAAGAGATGCGTCAGGTTGTATCCGGCCGATGTCTTCACCGCGCGCGAGCCCGTGCGCACGACCCGGCCGCCCGCGAGCACGACCTCGAGCGCGAGCACATGCGTGCGCATGCCGCCGTAGCGGACGCTTGTCGTGCCGCTCGCGTTCGTCGCTGCCATCCCGCCGAGCGTCGCGTCGGCGCCTGGGTCGACGGGAAACCAGAGCCCGTGCGGTCCCGCCGCGGCCTCGAGCTGCGAGCGCGTCACGCCGGGCTGCACGGTCGCGGTCAGGTCGTCCGGGCGGAGCGCGACGATCGCGTTCATCCGCGTGAGGTCGAGGCTGATCCCGCCGTGCAGCGGGATGACATGCCCTTCGAGGCTCGTGCCGGCGCCGAACGGCACGACGGCGACGCCCGCGCGGTCGGCGTACTCGAGCACGGCGGCGACTTCGTCCGTCGTCTCCGGAAAGACGACGACGTCGGGCCGGTGTGGCGCGTGGTACGTGAGGTCGGCGGAGTGCTGGTCGAGCACGGACTCGCCGTCGCTCACGCGCCGCTCGTCCGGTACGAGCCGGAGCAGCTCCCCGCGTAGGTCGGCCGTGACGGCCACGGAGGAAGCCTACGTCAGGCTACGGGGCCAGCCGCTCGATCGTCCAGCCGCCGCCGTCGCGGCGGTAGCGGAAGCGATCGTGCAGACGGCTCTCGCGATGCTGCCAGAACTCCCACGTCTCCGGTACGAGGCGGTAGCCGCCCCACCACTCCGGCCGCGCCGGCTCCACGTCGACTTCGGCAACGAGGCGTTCGAGCTCAGCGCGCGACTCGACGACCTCGCTCTGCTTCGACGCGATCGCCGCGCGACGCGCACCGGCGGGACGCAGCGCAAAGTATTCGTCGGACTCCTCAGGCGAGACGTGCGCGACAGGCCCTTCGATGCGCACCTGCCGGCCAAGGGGATCCCAATAGAAGAGCAGCGCCGCTCGTCCGGTCGCATCGAGCTCCTTCCCCTTGCGGCTGCGATAGTGCGTGAAGAAGAGCAAGCCGTCTGCATCGGCGTGCTTCAGCAGCACCATGCGCACCGACGGCGTGCCGTCCACCCCGGCGGTCGCGAGCGCCATAGCCTCAGGTGCACGGACAGTGCCTCGGGCTTCTTCGAACCAGCGGCGGAACTGCGTGAGCGGATCGGGATCGAGCTCGCTGCGGCGCAGCGGGCGCTCGCGCGCACTCACGAGAGGCGCGCGCGCAGGTCGGCCGGCCGCAGCATCCTCGCCCCGAGCTCCGCCTCCAAAGGGACGAGCTCGCGCACGACGCGCAGCACGACGTCGGCGTCGTCGGACAGCGGGCTGAGGAGCTTGTTCCCTTTCAGGAGCGCACGCCCGCGCGGCGCGGGATGCACGCCGAGGTCGCGCTCGGCATATCCCTTCTCGCGCAACGCCTCGTTTGCAGCGGAGATCGCGGCCTCGCTCATCGGCGGCGACCTTAGCGGAAGAGATCGCGCTCGGCAGGTACCGGAATCTCGGCCGCACGCCCGTCGCCGCGCAGGTCGAGGCCGCGCACGATCGTCACGGGAACGCGGCCGAGCTTGCCCGTGACGAGCTGCGCCGCGCTCGCGACCTCGTCGGCGACGGCGATCACTGTCGCGTGCAGCTCGTAGCCGACTGGATCGTGCTCGCCGATGTGACTGCGCAACACCTCCACGCCGGCGGCGCCGATGGCGACGTCGATCGTCCCCTGCCGCCACGGACGGCCGAACGAATCGGTGATCACGACGCCGACGTCCTTGCCGCTGCGCTCGCGCAGCGTGTCGCGAAGCGCGGCGGCCGAAGCATCGGGATCGAGCGGCAGGAGAACGAGCATGTCTGCCTCCGGCGCGTTCGAGCCGTCGACGCCCGCGGAAGCGCAGATGAAGCCATGGCGCGTTTCACAGATGACGAGCGGCGGGCGCACACGGATGATCGAGCGGGCCTCCTGCAGGATCGCCTCGATGCGGCGCGGGTCCTCCCCGCCCGCGATCTCGCGCGCACGGTCCGACGGCTCGTATTCGTCCAACCGAACGACGCGCCCTTCGACTTTCGAGACCGCTTTCTGCGCGACGACGACGACGTCGC
>DASSXM010000080.1:0-54664 GCA_035703805.1 Gaiellaceae bacterium
CGCGCTCGTCATCGCGACGGCCGTGACGTGGGTCGTCTGGGCGGCGTATCTCGCGCTCCGCGCAACCCGTGGTCTCGCGGGCCGGCGTGCTGCATACCTGGCACTGGCCGGCTTCGCGCTCGTCATCGTCGTTCGCCTCGCCCTCCCCGCTACCCACTTCGCCTGATGCGCCTCGTCCTCGTCGGCACTTCGCACCATCACGCGCCGGTCGAGCTGCGGGAGCGCGTCGCGCTCGACCGCGACGCCGCGCACTCGCTCGCGGAGAGACTCGGGGCAGCGGTCGTCCTCTCGACGTGCAATCGCACAGAGATCTATCTCGAGACCGAGGATGCCGACGCAGCCGAGCAGGCCGCGGTCACTGCGCTGACCGAGGCCGAGCAGGCGCTCTATCGCCTCCACGACCAGGCTGCCGCGCTCCATCTCTTCCGCGTTGCCGCCGGCCTCGACTCGCTCGTGCCGGGCGAGGGCGAGATTCTCGGCCAGGTGCGCACCGCGTTCGAGGCGGGCACACCCGGGTTGCTCCTCGAGCGCGTCTTCCGGCAGGCGCTCCATGCCGGCCGCAAGGTGCGCGCGCAGACCGCGATCGGTGAGAGCCCGTCGTCGGTCTCCGCCGCGGCGGCGGCGCTTGCAGAGCAAGTCTTCGGCGATCTCAACGGCTGTTCGATCCTCCTCATCGGCGCCGGCAAGGTGAGCGAGCAGGCGGCGCGCAACCTGCGCACGCGCGGGGCTGACATCGCGTTCGTCGCGAACAGCAAAACCGACCGTGCCGAGATCGAGAAGCAGCTTGCAAATGCCGATGTCGTCGTCTCGTCGACGAGCTCGCCCGAGTACGTGCTCGATGTGGAGACGGTCGAGCGCGCGCGGCATGGCAACCAGCTGTTGCTCATCGACCTCGCCGTTCCGCGCGATCTCGATCCCGCAATCCACGAGCTCGACGGTTGCTACCTCTACGACATCGACGACCTCGAGGCGATTGTGTCCGAGACGCTCGTAGGCCGGCGCGGCGAGGCCGAACGCGCAGAAGCGATCGTCGCGGCGGAAGCGGAGAAGTTCCACGAGTGGCATGCGGCACTCGACGTCGTGCCCGCGATCGCGTCGCTGCGCGCACGCGCGGAGGAGATCCGCACGGCAGAGCTGCACAAGGCCGAGAGCGTGCTCGGCCGGCTCGACGAGAGCCAGCGCCGTGCGGTCGAGTCGATCACGTCCCAGATCGTCAACAAGCTCCTGCACATGCCGACAGTTCGTCTGAAGCAGGCAGCTGCGGCAGCCGACGGGGGGGTTTATGCTGAGGCGGTGCGGCACCTGTTCGGTCTCGGCGAGGACAAGCGCTGAAGCCAACGCTGACTGGCCGCCCGCTCCCTTTGCAGGTGCCGACGGCGTTCGTTCGCGTGCGTCCGCGGGGCGCGACGTTCTGCGGGCAGTCGGTGCGAAGGCGCGCACGCTGTGCTGATCCGCGTCGGCAGCCGCGGCAGTAAGCTCGCGCTCACGCAGGCGGAGCTCGCCGTCGCGCATCTGCGCGCGCCGGGGATCGAGCTTGCAATCGTTCCGATCACGACGGCAGGCGACCGCGACCGCTCGAAGCCGTTCGGCCAGATCGGCGCGCGCGGCGTGTTCGTGAAGGAGCTCGAGGAGGCGTTGCTCGCGCATCGCATCGACGTCGCTGTGCACTCGGCGAAGGACATGACGTCGACCGACGCGGAAGGCCTCGTCGTCGGCGCGTATCTCGCTCGCGACGATCCGCGCGACGCGCTGTGTGGCGCGGACGCGATTCGTCCCGGCATGCGTATCGGCACCGCCTCTGCGCGTAGGACGGCGCAGCTGCTCGCGCGCGAGCCGACGCTGTCCATCGAGCCGCTGCGCGGGAACGTCGAGACGCGGCTGCGCAAGCGCGGCGAGCGCGGCCTCGACGCGGTCGTGCTCGCGGCGTGCGGACTCGACCGGCTTGGGCTTGCGCGGGAGATCGGCCATCGCTTCGAGCCCGACGAGCTGCTTCCGGAGGCGGGGCAGGGGGCGCTCGCACTGCAGGTGCGCGTGGGCGAGGAGCATATCGCCGGCGCCGCCGACCACGAAGAGACGCGCAACTGCGTCGACGCCGAGCGCGCCGTTGTCGCCGCAATCGGGGGCGGGTGTCTCGCGCCCGTCGCCGCGTATCACGACGGGACGACGCTCACCGGTCTCGTCGCCGCCGAGGACGGGTCGTGGGTCGAACGGTTGATCGGCGACGATCCCGTCGCGCTGGGCCAGGAGCTCGCGGATGCGTATCGTCGTCACCCGTGACGACCTGGTCGAGCGAGTCGAAGCGCTCGGCCACACGGCGGTGCTCTGCCCGCTGATTCGCATCGAGCCGCTCGGCGACGAGCCCATTGATGCGTCGTCGTACGACTGGCTGATCGTTACCAGCGCGAACGGCGCGCACGAGCTTGGCCGGCGCGGCGTCACGGCGCAGCGGATCGCCGCGATCGGGCCGGCGACGGCGGAGGCGCTGCACGAGCACGGACTGCACGTCGACCTCGTCGCGCGCACACACACCCAGGAGGGCCTGCGCGACGAAACCGACGGTCGCCTTCTTCTGGCCGCGGCCGAGGGCGCACGGCAGGACGTGCTCGGTGCGGACTTCGTCCCGCTCTATCGCACGGTCGAACTCCCGCAGGAAGTCGACGCTGACATTGCGCTGCTCATGTCCGGGTCTGCTGCCCGTGCGCTGCGAACGCCGATGAAGGTGGTGGCGATCGGCCCGCAGACGGCGGACGAGGCGCGCGCGGCGGGACACGACGTCGTCGCAGAGGCGGCGAGCCATGATGTCGACGGCTTGCTCGACGCGTTAGCGTCGCTCTCGTGATCGTCACGTTCCTCTCCGACTTCGGGTTGCAGGACGACTTCGTCGGCACGTGCCACGGCGTCATCAAGACGATCGCGCCGGAGGCGGAGATCATCGACATCACGCACGGCATCCGTCCGGGGCGGATCCTGCAAGGCGCGCTGACGCTCGCGAACACGCTTCCGTACATGCCGGTCGGCGTCCACCTCGCGGTGGTCGATCCCGGCGTTGGCAGCTCGCGCCGCCCGCTCGCCCTGCGAGACGCCGACG
Source organism: Gaiellaceae bacterium (assembly GCA_035703805.1). Classification (GTDB taxonomy): domain Bacteria; phylum Actinomycetota; class Thermoleophilia; order Gaiellales; family Gaiellaceae; genus Palsa-739. Next base: position 3,089 of record DASSXM010000080.1, read on the forward strand.
GCCGCCTCTACGTCGGCCCCGACAACGGGTTGCTCGTTCCGGCCGCCGAGCGCGCGGGGATCGTCGAGGCGCACGAGCTCGCGAATCCGGCGTACGCGCTGAGCCCCGTGTCGCAGACCTTTCACGGACGCGACCTGTTCGCGCCCGCGGCCGCGCACCTCGCCGCGGGTGTTGCGCTGGGCGAGCTCGGTCCGCCGATCGCGATCGACGCGCTCGTTCTTCTCGAGACGCCGGACGCCATCGTCCAGGACATGCACATCAGCGCGACCGTGCTCGGCATCGACCGCTTCGGGAACGTTGCGCTGAATCTCAGCTCGGACGACGCGCGTCTCACACCCGGAACGCGCGTCGAGCTCACGGCGCGCGGACAGCGGTACTACGCCGTCGCGGCCCGCACGTTCGCCGATGCGCGCGCAGGCGAACTGCTCCTGTATGAGGACAGCTACGCGAACCTCGCCGTCGCCGTTTCGCGCGGCAGCGCCTCGGCGCTGCTCGGCGTGGAAGAAGGCGACGCACTCGAGATCGAGCTGCATTAGGCTCCGGCCAAGCGTTCGCGACACGGTTGCACCGGTCCGGACGCTCCAAGCCCCCGAGCTCGCTCACGCGCTCTCGGGGGCTCGTTTCGTGTAAGAGGGTGCCGTGCGCCTTCTCGACCGGATCGAGCAGATCTATGCGATCGGCGATCGCATCGGCTACTCCACAGAGGAGGACGCCGCGCACGAGCTCGCCGCCGGCTGGATGCGCGACGCCGGCCTCGACGTCGAAGTCGACGCCGCGGGGAACCTCATCGGCACGCGCGGCGACGCACGCGTGTGGACCGGCTCGCATCTCGATTCCGTTCCGAGCGGCGGCCGCTTCGACGGTGCGCTCGGCGTGCTCGCGGGGATCGAAGCTGCGGAGCGCATCGATGCGGCGGTCGGCGTCGTCGCCTTCCGCGACGAGGAGCGCGGCTTCGGCGGCAGCCTCGGCCTCGTGCGCAAGCCCGACGTGTACGTGGAGGTGCACATCGAGCAGGGGCCGGTGCTGCTGCGTCGCGAGGAGCCGCTCGGTGTGGTGAGCGCGATCGTCGGCCTCGCGCGCGGCGAGGTCGTGCTCGAAGGCGCTGCGGGTCACGCCGGCACAACGCCGATGGAGGGGCGCAGCGACGCGCTCGTCGATGCGGCCGAGTTCGTGCTGCGCGCGCGGGACGCTGCGCTCGCGATCCCCGGGACGGTCGCGACCGTCGGAGAGCTCGGCGTGTCGCCCGGTGCTGCGAACGTCATTCCCGATCGGGCGGTCGTCAGCGTCGACGCGCGCGCACCGGATCGCGAGCGGCTGGATGCTCTCGTCGCCGCGATCGGCTTCGAGCCGTCGATGCTGACCGAGCCGGTTGCGATGGACGAGGAAGTGCGCGCGGTCCTACGTGAGGAGCTCGAACGGCGCGGGCTCCCGGCACCGGAGCTCGTGTCCGGCGCGGGTCACGACGCCGGCGTGCTCGCGGCCGCCGGTGTGCGGTGCGGGATGCTCTTCGTGCGCAGCGGCGCGGGCGGCGTCAGTCACTCGCCGGACGAATGGAGCGATCCCGATGACATCGCGCTCGCGGTCGACGTGCTCGCCGCGACGCTGCTACGCCTCGCGGAATGAGATCGGCTGGGCGCCTTCCCAGAGGCACTTCATTCCGAGCGCGCGCAGGTTCTCATTGCCTTCGACGATCGTCGCGAAATGGTTGCCCGCGAGTGCGCCCGCCTTGCTCGCGAACGCGACGTAGCCGTATGCGATCAGGATCTCCGTCTCGCTGACGCCGCCGGGGAAGAAGATGATCTCGCCGGGGCTCGGGTAGCGCGTCGCGTTCTCCGGGCCGATGCCGAGATCGGCATCGCCCATCGGGATCCAGCAGCCCTCGCCGCTCCAGCGGACGTGGATGATCCGCTCCTCGTAGGGGAGCGTCTTGCCGAACGCCGCGACCGTCTTAGGCGCCTCGTCCTCGAGGCGCGCGCGGAACTCGAACCCGCCTGCGGAGATCTCGAGCATCACTTGATCTTCGCACCTTGGGCTATCCACGCGCCGAGCAACCGGCGCTCTGCGTCCGTCATGTGCGTCAGGTTGCGGAGCGGCATCGTTTGGGTCTGCACCGCGAACGCCTCGATCAAGTCGGCCTGAGCGACGATCTCGAGCGGGGTGTCGAACCGGATGCCCGCCGGCGCGGTCGTGAACTCCGTGCTGCGCGGATGGAGCGAGTGGCAGTACGCGCAGCGCGCCTGTACGACCGGCTGCACCTGCGCGAACGTCACCGCCGTTGTCGACGCGGGAACGGACGCGGGCCGAATCCAGATCGCGATGCCGGCGATGCCGGCGGCCGCGGTGAGCGGAATCCACCAGAGCGTCTGGCCGGCGTGGCGGCGGACGAAATAGTGCCGCACCCACGCGCCGATGACCATGAGGCAGACGAGGATCGCCCAGCTGTGCGCGTGCCCGTATGTGAAGGGGAAGTGGCCGGCAAGCATCGCGAACAGCACCGGCAGCGTGAAGTAGCTGTTGTGCACCGACCGCTGCTTGCCGCGCGCGTTCGCCGCGGGATCCGGCTCCCGTCCTGCCTCCTTTGCCCGGATCAGTTCCCAGTGCGCGGGGAGGATGACGAAGAAGACGTTCGCCACCATGATCGTGCCGAGCATCGCGCCGACCTGCAGATACGCAGCGCGTGCCGCGAACAGATGGGTTACGCCGTACGCGGCACCGGTGACGAGGCCGAGGATGACGACCGCGAGAACGCGATCGGGGAGCAGCTTGCACAGCATGTCGTAGACGACCCAGGCGACGATCAGCAGCCCAACGCTCGCGCCTACCGCCTCCGCCGTCGAAACGTTCGCCACGGACGGATCGATCAACGTCGCGTGGGCTTGGAAGTAGTAGAGGACGACGAAGAGCGTGAAGCCGGACAACCACGTCCAGTACGCCTCCCACTTGAACCAATGCAGTGGCTCCGGAAGCTTCTTGGGCGCGACGCGGTACTTCTCGATGCGGTAGAAGCCGCCGCCGTGGATCTCCCACGTCTCGCCCGCGAGGTCCTCGCGCCCTTCGGCCGGCTCGAGATGGTTGTCGAGCGCGACGAAGTAGAACGACGTCCCGATCCACACGATCCCCGCGATGACGTGGAACCAGCGGAAGACGAGATCGAGCCAGCCGGTTACATAAGGATCTAAGACGCTCGCCATCGCGCCTCCGCGATCGAGACGAGCTCGTCGAGCCCGGTCTCGAGCTCCTCTTCGCGGGTGCGCGCGATTCGCTCGCGCAGCACGGGCAGGATCTCGTCGCGCGGGCGGCCCGCGACGAAGACGACAAACCGAAAGCCGAACTTCTCCTCGTACACCTGGTTCAGCGTCGCGAGCTCGACGAGCACGACGGGGTCGTCGCCGTACTGCTCGGGCGAACGCTCGCCAATGCGCGGATGCGTCGCGAGCGCCTCGATCTTCTCCTCTTCGCTCAGCTCGCGCGCGATGACGCGCGCGCGTCCGAGCGGGTCATCCTCCTGCGCGAGCTTGTCGACGAAGCGCGAGCGGCCGCTGAAGAGCGCCGCCAGCTCGTCGACAGTCAGCTGCCGCGGTAGATCGTGCACTGGTACGGGGAGAGGAGGAGCGGTATGTGGTGGTCGCCGTCGCCGAGCACGAGCTCGACCTCGACGCGCGTGAAGAACGGCGACGGCGGATGGAACACGAGTCGGTACGCGCCTGCAGTCGTGTCGGCGAGCGAGCGGATGCGTCCGTCAGCGTCCGTCTCGTCCGCCCCGACGAGCTCGTCGCCGCGGTAGAGCTCGACGCGCACGCCTGTTGCAGGCTTGCCATTCGCCGTGTCGAGGACGTGGGTCGAGAGCATCAGGCGAATCTTCCCGCTTGCGCGCGCTGGGCGCGAGCGATCTCGTCCTCGTCGGCCCGCGTGAGCCGCCCGTCGCGGACGATCTCCTCGCCGCCGATGAAGAGCCGGTCGACACGGTGCGGCGCGGAGAGAACGAGTCCCGCAACAGGATCCGACGCGCCTGCGAGCTCGAGCCCGTCCGTCCGCCAGACGGCGAGGTCGGCGCGCTTGCCCGGCTCGAGCGAGCCGATGTCGTCGCGGCGCAGCACGGCCGCGCCGCCGCGCGTTCCGATGCGCAGCGCTTCGCGGACGGTCATCGCCGCCGGCCCGCCGCGGCCGCGCGCGACGAGGAGCGCCTGCTTCACCTCGAACAGGAGGTCGCCGCGCTCGTTCGAGGCCGTGCCGTCGACGCCGAGCCCGACGCGGACGTTTGCGTCGAGCAGCTCGCGCACCGGCGCGACGCCCGCACCGAGGCGGAGGTTCGACGTCGGGCAGTGCGCGACCCCGGTCCCCGTCTCGCCGAAGCGCGCGACATCCGCCGCGGTCAGCTGCACGCAGTGCGCGCACCAGACGCGGTCGTTGAGCCAGCCGAGGGACTCGAGGTACTCGACCGGCGAGCAGCCGTACAGCTCGTGGCAGTACGCATCCTCTTCGACCGTCTCCGAGAGATGCGTGTGCAGCGGGAGGCCCAGTGCAGCCGACTCGACCATGAGCTCCTTCGTGACGGAGAACGGCGAGCACGGAGCGGCGACGATCTTGCCGGGATACGCCTGCGCGAGACGCTCCGTCTCGGCAAGGATCGTGTCGACGTCCTCGACGAGCGAGTCCGGCGGCAGGCCGCCCTGCGACTCGCCGAGATCCATCGAGCCGCGCGACGCGATGAGCGTCACGCCCAGCTCGTCGGCGGCGCGCAGCTCCGCTTCGACGAGCCCGCTCGTTCCGCGCGGGAAGACGTAGTGATGGTCGAACACCGTCGTACACCCGGAGAGTGCGAGCTCAGCGAGACCTGTGCGCGCGGCGGTGTAGATGGACTCCTCGTCGATGCGCGCCCATACGGGATACAGCGTCTGCAGCCACTCGAAGAGGTTCGCCTCCTGCGCACGCGCGCGCGTAAGGGTTTGGTACAGGTGATGGTGCGTGTTGACGAGGCCCGGCGTGACGACGGCGCCGACGAGATCGACGCGCTCGCCGGCGGGAGGCGCGCCGCCGCCGACTGCGACGATCCGCTCGCCGTCGATCTGTACCCACCCATCCGGATGCTCGGTGCCGACGTCGTCCATCGTGACGACGTGTGCGCCGGTCAGGAGCACAGCGGCACGAGCTCGAAGCGCTCGACGTCGACGAGCCCGCGATCGGTGATCTTCAGTGCGGGGATGACGGAGAGCGCGAGGAACGAGACGGTGAGGAACGGCGTCGCGCCCGTCCAGCCGAGCGCGTGCGCGGCGTCGTTGCACGCACGGCTCTGGGCGATGACGTCTTTGAGGGCAGCGACCGAGAAGAGACCTGCGACCGGCAACGGGCACTCTGCGACGACACGGCCGCCGTCGACGGCGACGATGCCCCCGGCGAGCTCGACCACGCGCTCGACGGCGGCGAGCATGTCGTCGTCCGACGCGCCGAGCACGACGATGTTGTGTGCGTCGTGCGCCACCGTCGACGCCAGCGCTCCGTGCGTCAGATGCGAACCGTGCACGAAGCCGACGCCGACGCGTCCGGTCGCGAGATGGCGCTCGATGACGGCGATCTTCACGAGGTCGGCGGAGCCGGCGTCCACCTCGAGCGACTCAGTCACGACCTGGTCGGGAACGAGCCCGATCGCGCGCACGCGCGCGCATTCCGGCACCGCGAAGTTGTCGCGCGAGAGCGGGGCGATGCGCACCGACTGCTGCACCCACTCCGGCACCTCGGGACGGGAGAACTCGCCGATCCGCTCGCCGTTCTTGACCACGAGCTCGGGCCGGAAGCTCTCGAGGTCGGGGAGGACGAGAATGTCCGCGCGGTAGCCGGGCGCGATTGCGCCGAGGTCGTGCAGCTCGTGCCAGCGCGCCGGGTTGAGGCTCGCGCAGATGAGCGCGTCCTCCGGCGCGACGCCCGCGGCGACCGCCTTCCGCACCATGCCGTTGATATGGCCGTCGTCGACGATGTCGTCGGGGTCGCGGTCGTCGGTGCAAAACGCGATCTGCGCCGGGCCGAACTCGGTGATGAGCGGTGCGAGCGCCTGCAGGTTGCGGGCCATCGACGCTTCGCGGATGAGCAGCCACATGCCAGCGCGCAGCCGTTCGCGACCTTCCGCCGGCGTGAGCGCCTCGTGGTCGGAGCGGATCCCGGACGCCATGTATGCGTTCAGCTCCTTGCCGGCAACGCCTGGTGCGTGACCGTCCGCGCGCTCCGCAAGCGCAAGCTTCGACAGCTCGCGCGCGTCGCCGGCGATGACGCCGGGGAAGTTCATCATCTCAGCGAGCCCGAGCACGCGGCGGCGGCGGAGCAGCGACTCGAGGTCGTCGTCGTCGAGCGGGCGGCGCGGCGACTCGAACGGCGATGCGGGTACGCATGACGACGCCATGAAGTAGACGTCGAGCGGCAGCTCCGAGCAGAACTCGATGAGCCAGTGCACGCCGTCGGTGCCGAGGACGTTCGCGATCTCGTGCGGGTCGGCGACGACCGCGGTCGTTCCGAGTGGCAGCACGAGGCGCGCGAATTCGTCGGGCAGGAGCTTCGTCGACTCGAGGTGCATGTGCGCGTCGATGAAGCCCGGAACGAGGTGCTTCCCGCGCACGTCGATCGTCTCGCGGCCCTCGTAGTCGCCGAGCCCGGCGACCCAGCCGTCTGCGATCGCGACGTCGGTGCCGAGCCATTCGCGCGTGAACACGGAGAACACGCGGCCGCCGGTGAGCACGAGGTCGGCGGGCTCGTCGCCGCGGGCGACGGCAATGCGGCGGGCGAGGTCGGCCATCGCTACGGAGCCTATTAGGCTCTGCAGCGTGGAGGTACTGACGCCGCGGACGCTCGAGGAGGCACTGCGGCTGCGCGCCCAGCACCCCGGCGCGGTGCCGATTCAGGGCGGTACCGACCTGATGGTCGAGCTCAACTTCGACCGTCGGCGGCCGGAGGCGATGATCAACCTCAACGAGGTCGCCGAGCTGCGCGGCTGGTCGCGCGACAACGGCTCGCTCCGGCTCGGCTCCGGGCTCACGTACACGGAGATCGAGCACTCTGCGCTCGCTTCGGTCCTGCCTGCGCTCGCGGAGGCGTCGCGCACGGTCGGGTCGCCGCAGATCCGGAACCGTGGGACGATCGGCGGCAACCTCGGCACGGCGTCGCCGGCCGGCGACGCGCTCCCACCCTTGCTCATCGAGCGTGCCGTGGTGGAGCTGGCGAGCGACCGCGGATCGCGGCGACTTCCGCTCACCGAGTTCCTCGTCGGCGTGAAGCGGAACGCACTCGCGGACGACGAGCTCATCGTCGCCGTGCACGTCGAGCCGAGTGGCGCCCCGCAGACGTTCATGAAGGTCGGGCCGCGCAACGCGATGGTGATCGCAGTCTGCTCGCTCGCGCTTGTCGTTGACGGTGACGAGGCACGGGCGGCGATCGGATCGGCTGCGCCGGTCGCGACGCTCGTCACGGGCGAGCTCGAAGGCTTCGCCGAGCGTGTCGCCGCAGCAGCGAGCCCGATCGACGACGTGCGCGGCACCGCGGCGTATCGACGACATGCGCTGCGCGTGCTCGCGACCCGCGCGATCGAGAGGTGTCTCGCAGCGTGAAGATCGCGCTCACGATCAACGGCGAGCCGATGGAGGCGGACGTGTGGGAGGGCGAGAGCCTCCTCTTCGCGCTGCGCGAGCGGCTCGGCCTTCCCGGCTCGAAGAACGCGTGCGAGCAGGGCGAGTGCGGCTCGTGCTCGGTACTGCTCGACGGCGAGCTCGTGTGCGCGTGTCTCGTCCTCGCCGCGCAGGCCGACGGCCACGACGTCGTAACGGTTGAGAGCTCCGGTTTCGAGACCGTGCAGCAGGCGTTCGTCGAAGCGGGCGCGGTGCAATGCGGCTTCTGCACGCCCGGTCTGGTCGTCGCCACCGCGGCGCTGCTCGAGCACCATCCCGACCCGAGCGACGACGAGATCCGCGAAGCGCTGTCCGGCAACCTCTGCCGCTGCACGGGCTACGCGAAGATCTTCGACGCCGTGCGGCTCGCCGCGGAGCGCACGTGAGAACCGAGGAGAACGTTCGCCTCGGCTGGATCGGCGAGAGCCTGCGCCGCACCGACGGCACGCCGAAGACGACGGGCGAGTTCGAATACGCGAGCGACCTGCAGGCCGCCGGGATGCTCTGGGGGCACACGCTGCGCAGCCCGCACGCGCACGCACGCATTCGCTCGATCGACCTCTCCGCCGCGCTGACGATGGCCGGCGTCCACGCGGTGCTCACGCACGCGGACGTTCCCGGAAAAAAGATGTACGGGCTCGAGTTCCAGGACCAGCCGGTGCTCGCGATCGACCGGGTGCGGTACTTCGGCGAGCCGGTCGCGATCGTCGCGGCCGAGCATCCGGAGCAGGCGCGCCGCGCCGCTGAGCGCATCGTCGTCGACTACGAGCCGCTCGAGCCGATCGCCGACCCCGAGCGCGCGACTGAGAGCGAGCCGCTCCATCCGCGGGGCGCACACGCTGTCGGCCACTACCTCGATGACCCGCGGCCGAACGTCGTGCGCTCGATGCGCATCCGGCACGGCGATCCCGACGTGCGCGGCGACGTCGTCGTCGAGGGGACGTACGAGCTCGGCATTCAGGATCAGGCGTTCCTCGGCCCCGAGTCGGGGCTTGCGGTTCCCGACGGCGAGGGCGGCGTCGACATCTACGTCGCGACGCAGTGGCTACACGTCGACCGCGAACAGGTCGCACCGTGTCTCGGGCTTCCCGAGGAACAGGTGCGTATCCATCTCGCCGGTGTCGGCGGCGCGTTCGGCGGCCGTGAGGATCTCTCCATCCAGATCCACGCCGCCCTTCTCGCGCTGCATACGAGCCGGCCCGTGAAGATGGTCTACAACCGGCAAGAGTCGTTCACCGGCCATGTCCACCGCCACCCGGCGCGCATTCGCTGTGAGCATCACGCGACGCGCGAAGGGCGGCTCGTGAACGTGAAGATGCAGATCCTGCTCGACGGTGGCGCATATGCGTCGAGCTCGACGGCAGTGACGGCCAACGCGACGTCGTTCGCGTGCGGCCCGTACGCCGTACCCAACGCGCTCATCGAGACGACGTGCGTGTTCACGAACAATCCGCCGTGCGGCGCGATGCGCGGCTTCGGCGCGGTGCAGACGTGCTTCGCCGCGGAAGCGCAGATGGACAAGCTCGCGCGCGCGCTCGACATCGATCCCGTCGAGCTGCGTCTGCTGAACGCGCTCGCGCCGGGCGACACGCTCCCGACCGGGCAGCGCATCGACGGCTCGCTGCCGGTTGCCGAAGTCATTCGCCGCTGCGCCGCGCTGCCCGAGCCGGCGCCGGAGGAGCTGCCGCGCTCGCCGATTCGCCTGCCCGGCGGCGCCGGCAACACGACGCGCGGCGAGGGCGTTCGCCGCGGCTCCGGCTTCGCGGTGGGCTTCAAGAACCTTGCGTACTCCGAGGGCTTCGACGACTTCTGCGCCGCGCGCGTGCGCCTGTTCGAGGATGGCTCAGCTGAGGTTCACTGCGCAGCCGCCGAGGTCGGCCAGGGCGTGACGAACGTCATCCTCCAGGTCGCGCGCACCGAGCTCGGAACCGAAGACGTGACGCTCGCGCCCGGAACGACCGCCGTCGTCGACTCCGCCGGCTCTGCGTCCGCGTCGCGGATGACCTGGATGGCCGCAGGCGCCGTGCGCGACGCGTGTCGTGCGGCACTGGGGGAGCGTGACAAGCACGGAGGAGGGGTGGACGTCGAGCGTGTCTACCGCCACCGGCCGACCGCGCCCCTCGATCCTGAGACCGGCCAGGTCGGCGATCTGCCGGCGCACGTCGCGTTCGCCTGCGCTGCGATGAAGGTCATCGCCGAGGTCGATGTCGATCTCGGGCTCACGCGCGTCGTGTGGATCGGGACGGCGCAGGACGTCGGCAAGGCGATCAACCCGCAGGCGGTCGAGGGCCAGATCGAGGGGGGTACTGCGCAGGGGCTCGGCCTCGCGCTGATGGAGGAGATCCAGACGCGCGACGGGGTCATCACGAACGCGAGCTTCACCGACTACCTCATCCCGACGGCGCTCGACGTCCCGCCGATCGACTCCGAGCTCGTCGAGGATCCCGAGCCGCACGCGCCGTACGGCGTCAAGGGCGTCGGCGAGCCGCCGACGGTCGTCTCCACCGCGGCCATCGTCGCGGCGCTCCGCGACGCGACCGGCCGTGAGCTCACGCGCGTTCCGGTGCGCCCGGATGAGATCGTGGGGCTCGCATGAGCACCCTTTTCCGCGACCTGACTTCAGTCAGGTCGCTGACTTTCCGGAACGGCCGCGACCAGGCTGAGACCTGGTCGCAAAAGGCGGCGATATGAGCGAGCGCGAAGTCATGTCCTGGGCCGACCTCGGCGAGGGCGCGCACGACCTCGCGGAGACGATCCACGCCGACGGCTACGCGCCGGACATGGTGCTCGCGATCGCCCGCGGCGGCCTCCTCGTCGCCGGCGCGCTCGGCTATGCGCTCGACGTGAAGAACACGTTCACGATGAACGTCGAGTTCTACACCGGGGTCGACGAGCGCCTCGAGATGCCGATGATCCTGCCTCCGATCCCCGAGTTCGTCGACCTCGAGGGTGCCCGCATCCTCATCGCCGACGACGTGGCGGACACGGGCCGGACGCTCCTGCTCGTGAAGGAGTTCCTCGAGGGCAAGGTCGGGGAGGTGCGCTGCGCCGTCCTGTACGAAAAGCCGCACTCCGAAGTCGCCTGCGAGTACGTCTGGAAGCGGACCGACAGGTGGATCGACTTTCCCTGGAGTGCTCCGTATGATCGAACTTCGGCTGGAGGATCGCGATCGAGAGGGGAGTCATGAAGAAAGGCAAGTACGCGGCCGTCGCGCTCGTCGCGATGGTCGCAACGGCGCTTGCGGTGGGCGTCACGACGAGCTCGGCGAGGTCGAATGCCGCCTTCAAGGTGGCGTGGATCTACGTCGGCCCGCACAACGACGGCGGCTGGTCGCAGGCGCATGACGCCGGCAGGCTCTACGTGCAGAAGGCGCTCGGGAGCAAGGTGCAGACGACGTTCAAGGAGAACATCGCGGTCGGCGCGCAGTTGCAGCAGACCGTCGCGAGCCTCGTGAATCAGGGCTACAAGATGATCTTCGGGACGTCGTACGGCTACTTCGACAAGAAGCTCGCTGCGAAGTACCCGACCATCGACTTCGAACAGGCGACCGGAACCGACACGGCGAAGAACCTGTCCGAGTACTTCGGCGCAGCGGAGGACACGGTCTTCCTCTCCGGAATGGCTGCGGGCGCTGCGACGAAGAGCGGGAACATCGGCTACGTCGTCGCGTATCCGATCCCTGAGGTCATCAGGCATGCGAACGCATTCGCGCTCGGCGCACAGCTCGTGCACCCCGGTGCGAAGGTGCACCTGGTGTGGACGAACTCGTGGTACGACCCCACGAAGGAGAAGAAGGCGGCGCAGGCTCTGGTCGCCGCGGGTGCGGACGTGCTCGGCCAGAACGTCGACTCGCCCGCGACGGGGCAGTACGCCGAGTCCAAGGGCATCCCGTGGGTCGGCTACGACTCGAACGCGATGAAGTTCGCGCCGAAGTCCTGGCTGACGGCGTCGGTCTACAACTGGGGCCCGTATTACCTCTCGCGCGTCAAGGCTGCGATGGCCGGCACGTGGAAGTCGGGCTTCTACTACGGAAGCATCAAGGACGGGTTCACCGGCCTGGCCGCCTACGGCCCGTCGGTGAGCGCGGCGACGAAGTCGTCGATCGCCACGAAGCAGAAGGCGATCGAGAGCGGTTCGTTCTATGAGTTCACCGGCCCGCTGTACGACCAGAGCGGCAAGCTCCGGGTGAAGAGCGGGACGAAGATGCAGGTGCTCAACGGCGGGACAAACAGCCTCTACGGAATGAACTGGCTCGTGAAGGGCGTGGTCGGTAGCCCGACGGGCTAGTGAGCGCTGTAGCGGAGACGGATCGGAGGGGCGCCGGCGGCGCCCCTCCGCCTCCCGCGGTCGAGATGCGGGGGATCGTCAAGCGCTTCCCGGCGGTGCTCGCGAACGACCGGGTCGACTTCGCGGTCGCGGCCGGCGAGGTGCATGCGCTGCTCGGCGAGAACGGCGCCGGGAAGAGCACGCTCTCGAACATCCTCACCGGCCTCTACCGGCCGGACGCGGGCGAGATCTTGTTGAACGGCGAGCACGTGCAGTTCCAGTCGCCGCGCGACGCGCTCGACGCCGGCATCTTCATGGTGCACCAGCACTTCAGGCTGGTCGAGACGTTCACGGTCGCGGAGAACGTGGTCCTCGGCGACCATCGCGGCGAGGGGCGAACGTTCCGGCTGCGCACGCGCGCGATCGAGCAGCGCGTCGCCGAGCTGTCGAACCGCTTCGGGCTCGCGGTCGACCCACGCGCGCCGATCTGGCAGCTCTCGCTCGGCGAGCAGCAGCGCGTCGAGATCCTGAAGGCGTTGTACCGCGAGACGCGCATCCTCATTCTCGACGAGCCGACGGCGGTATTGACACCGCAGGAGGCGGAGGTGTTGTTCACGACACTGCGCGAGATGGCGGCCGACGGCCGGACGGTGATTTTCATCTCGCACAAGCTGCATGAGGTGAAGGCGGTCGCCGATCGCGTCACGGTGTTGCGCGGAGGCCGTTCCATTGCAACTGTCGCTGCCGCCGACGCGACACCGCGCTCGCTCGCGGCGCTCATGGTCGGGCGCGAGCTCGACGCCGCGCCGGTCACCCGCGAGCGCACTACCGGGGAGCCCGTGCTCGAGCTCACGAACGTCTGGGCCGAAGGAGACCGCGGCGACGCCGCAGTGAAGGGCGCGTCGCTCATCGTCCGCCGGGGCGAGATCGTCGCCGTCGCGGGCGTCGCCGGGAACGGCCAGCGCGAGCTGGCGGAGACGGTCGCCGGCATCCGCGGCGCGACGCGCGGCACGATCCGCATCGGCGGCAAGACGATCCGCGGCGGCGACCCGCGCTCGGCCATCGCGGCGGGTGTCGCGTACGTCCCCGAGGACAGGCTCGGCACGGGCGTCGCGCCGAGCCTGAGCATCGCGTCGAACCTCGCCCTCAAGGGCTACCGCGAGCGCCATGCCTCGCACGGGCCCCTGCTCCGCCTCGGCCGGATCCGTGAGCGCGCTCTCGAGCTCATCAACCGCTACAGCATCGCGGGGGCAGGCCCCTCGTCACCGGCCCGCCTCCTCTCCGGCGGCAACCTGCAGAAGGTCGTGCTCGCGCGCGAGTTCTCCGGGAAGCCGCGCGTGCTCGTCGCGGCGTCGCCGACGCGCGGGCTCGACGTCGGCGCGATCGAGACGGTCCATGCGTACCTGCGAGAGGCTGCGGCGGACGGCGTCGGTGTGTTGCTCATCAGCGAGGACCTCGACGAGATCCTCACGCTCGCGGATCGCGTCGCCGTGATGTACGAGGGCGCGATCGCCGGCGAGACGACGCGCGAGGATGCAGACGTCGAGGAGATCGGCCTTCTCATGGCCGGAGGACAGGATCCCCGTGCGGATTGAGCGCCGGTTGCGGCAGCCGCGCTGGCTGCTCGTCGCCGTTCCGGCGGGCTCGCTCGTGTTCGCATTCTTCGCTTCCGGCCTCGTGCTGCTCGCGACCGGTCACGACGCGCTTCGCAGCTACCGGCAGATCTTCGACGCAGCGTTCCTGAACAGCGGAGCGCTCGGGCAGACGCTGACGCAGGCGACGCCGCTCGCGTTCACCGGGCTCGCTGCCGCGGCCGCGTTCCGCATGCGGCTCTTCAACATCGGCGCCGAGGGCCAGCTCTTCATGGGCGCGATCACGGCCGACGCCGCGGGCCTTTATCTCGGCGCTCACGGCTGGCCGCAGGCGCTCGTCATCGTGGCGATGGTCGTCGCGGGTTGTGCGGGCGGCGCTGCGTGGGCGCTCATCCCCGGCGCTCTCCGCGCGTTCTTCAAGACGAACGAGATCATCACGTCGCTGATGCTCAACTACGTCGCCGCATACGTGATGACGTACTTGATCTTCAACACGCAGTCGTACTGGCGGCAGACAAAGGGTTTCAACGCGAGCGTGTTCCCGACGTCGAAGGCAATTCCAAGCCACGCGTTCTGGCCCGGCTGGCACATCTTCCCGCTCGGCGGCGGGCTCGCGATCCTCGCCGCGCTCGTGCTCTGGTTCCTGTACACGCGCACGCGCTTCGGGTTCGAGGCGCAGGTGCTCGGCGACTCGCCGCGCGCGGCGCGGTACGCCGGCATGCGCACGCGGCGCAAGATCCTCGCGGTGATGGCGATCTCGGGCTCCGTCGCCGGCCTCGGCGGCGCGAGCCAGGTCGGCGACTTCGCGCACCAGCTCGACGCCGATCCGAACGGGCTGCAGAAGCAGTACTACGGCTACACGGGCATCGTGGTCGCGGCGCTCGCGCGCTACAACCCGCTCGCGGTCGTCGTCGTCGCGTTCCTCATCGGCGCGCTGCAGAACGCAGGCAACACGTTGCAAGGCGCGGACTTCCCGTCCGGTCTCGTCGGCGTGATGCAGGGGATCATCCTGTTCTCCGCACTTGGCGGCGAGCTACTCGTTCGTTATCGCGTGCGCCTCGGGCGCACGCTGCCCGCGGTGGAGGCGGCGTGAACAACTCCCTGCTCGTCGTCGTGCTCGCGTCCGGCGTCGCGTACGGCACGCCGCTGCTCTACGCGTCGCTCGGCGAAGTGCTCGCAGAGCGCGCGGGCGTCCTCAACCTCGGCGTCGAAGGGATGATGCTCGTAGGGGCGGTGATGGGGTTCTGGGCCGTGCAGCGCGTGCACGCGACGACGGCGGTGTCGCTCGCCGTCGCGATCGGCGTTGCGGCTATCGCAGGCACCGCGATGGCCGCGATCCACGCGTTCCTCGTGATCACTCTGCGCGCGAGTCAGATCGTGTCTGGGCTCGCGCTGACGATCTTCGCCGGCGCGGCCGGGCTGTCGTCGTATCTCGGCAACGACCTCAATCTTGCCGACAACCCGGCGCGGCATCACTTCGACGCGATCTTCCCGGCGAGCGTGCAGCACTGGTCGATCGTCGGCCCGATCCTGTTCGGCCAAAACCTGCTCGTGTACGCGTCCTGGGTGTGCGTGCTAGCCGTGTCGCTCTATCTCTCGCGCACGCGGCCGGGTCTGAATGTGCGTGCAGTCGGAGAGTCGCCCGCGTCGGCCGATGCGATGGGGATCAGCGTCACCGCGTACCGCTACGCGCACACGCTCGCAGGTGGCGCGTTCGCCGGCGTCGCGGGCGCGACGTTCACGCTCGCGATCACGCCGCAGTGGACGAGCGGCATCACCGGCGGCGCCGGCTGGATCGCCATCGCACTCGTCATCTTCGCGTTCTGGCGACCTGCGCTCTGTCTCGTCGGCGCGTACTTCTTCGGCGCATTGCAGGCACTGTCGCCCCAGCTGCAGGCGCGCGGGATCCATCTCGGCCCGACCGAGCTGTGGACGAACTCGCTGCCCTACGTCATGACCGTGGTCGTGCTCGTGTTCGTGTCGTCGAGCGGGGCGCGGCGGCGGCTCGGCGCACCGGCGAGCCTCGGGCTGCCGTACGTGCGCGAAGAGCGCTGATTCAAGCCGAATCCTTACGTTTTCCGATTTCAAAGCGGGGGATGACACCTGGCAAGAGCTCATGCAACGAAAGAGCCGCATCCGCGCCCTGTGCGCAGCCTTTTTTCTCGCAGCGGGCCTCGCCTTTGCCGGGGCTTCGCCGGCCGCTGCCGACGGGCCGCCCGGATTCCTCTGCGGGCTGAATCCCGTCGTCAGCGCGCTCATCGGCTGCGCGACCGCTGCACCGGCGCAGCAGCAACAACAGCAGCAGGCCCAAAGCAGCTCCTCGAGCTCATCGAGTAGCGCGCCGGCCTCAGATCTCCAGGCCGCGCCGCCGGTGGCGTTCTCGTCGACGAAGCCGACGTATCTCCCGGGCGTGCTTCTCGTGCGCTTCAAGTCGGGCGTCTCATACCGGCGCGGTGAGTCGCTGCTCGCCGGCCTCGGAGCGCAGACGCAGGTCCGGATTCCGCAGCTCCGCACGCGCATCGTCAGCGTCGACGCAGCGGACCGGAATCGCGTGCTCGCGCGTCTGCGTGCGTCACGCCTGGTCGCCGACGCGCACCTCGACGAGCTGCTGCACACGTCCGGCGTGATGCTCAACGACACCTTCTTCAGCCGCCAGTGGGGGCTCAAGCTTGCCGGCTTCACAACCGCATGGGCAAAGACGCATGGCACGCGCCCAGTCGTCGTCGCGGTCCTCGATACCGGCGTGAACGCGTCCGCACCGGATCTCGCCGGCGTCGTGCACAGCGGTGCCGACCTCGTCAACGGCGATGGGAGCGCGGCCGACGACAACGGTCACGGCACTGCGGTCGCCGGAGTGATCGCCGCGCTCGGCAACAACGGAATCGGTGGCGCGGGCGTGTGCTGGAAGTGCTCGATCCTGCCGATCAAGGTCATGGGCGCCGACGGCAACGGCGACCTCGCGACGGTGGCCGCGGGAATCGTCCGCGCGACCGATATGGGCGCGAAGGTGATCGACCTCAGCCTCGGTGGCCCAGCGGGCGAGCCGACGCTTCAGCAAGCGGTCGCGTACGCGGCCTCGAAGGGCGTCCTCGTCGTCGCGGCGGCGGGCAACAGCGGCCTGGCCACTCCGTTCTATCCGGCCAACTACCCCGGCGTGATCAGCGTCGGCGGAACCGATCCGCGCGACTCGCTGTACGGCTGGTCGGAGCACGGGCCGTGGGTGCGGGTCTCCGCGCCGGGCTGCAACGTCGCGCCGCTGCTGCACGGCGGCTACGGGGAGTTCTGTGGCACGTCGTCCGCGACGCCGATGGTCGCCGGTCTCGCCGGATATCTGCTCTCGGTGCGCCCGACCGCGACGCCCGTGCAGCTCGTTGCGGTGATAGAGAAGACCGCGCGGCGCATTCGCACCGGCGTGCAGTTCGGCCGCATCGACGCGGCCGCTGCGCTCGCGGCGCTCGGCCGCTGATCAATGGCGAGGGCCGGACTCGAACCGGCGACACCCCGGTTTTCAGCCGAGTGCTCTACCAGCTGAGCTACCTCGCCAGGTAGCGGGCCGCAGTTTAGTGGACGCGGTCGCAAGTGCAGTTGTTCGCCCTGCCGGCTGCAAACCGTCGCATCCCGTTGTCCTCGGTCGCGCGAATAGCTACGGCTATTCGCGCTCCCTGCGTCCTAGGGCTGCTCGGTTTTCGCTCGGCAGGACGGGAACGCACTCACGACCGCGCCCACTAACCGCGAGGCGTCGAGGCTCTGCGAACTGCGGCGAGGCGCTCGACGAGCGTGTCGACGAGCTCGCCCTTGAGCAGGACTGCGTCTGCGCCTGCCTCGGTGACGGCGTCGTGCAGCTCCTGCGCGGGATCGCCGGTGAGCGCGATGAGGCAGCAGCTGGGGTGGTCGCGCCGCAGGCGCGCGACGGCGGTGACGCCGTCGACGAGCGGCATGTGCAGGTCGATGACGACCGCATCCGGGTCGAGCTCGTCGGCGAGCTGGATCGCATCGAGCCCGTTCGAAACGGAGCCGACCACGGTCAGCTCGGGCTGGTGCTCGATGAGCGGACGAAGCGACTCGCGGAAGTCCGCGTCGTCGTCGGCAAGGAGAACACGAACCGCCGCTGCTCCCCCCTGATCCGGCTCGTCCATCTAGCACTGGACGTTAGCCTTGCGGCCGTGAGCGTGCAACCGGCCGATCGCAAGGTCGCGCTCATCGGCGCACCGCTCGATCTCGGGTCGGGTCGCCGTGGTGTCGACATGGGGCCGTCGGCGATTCGCTACGCCGGTCTCGAGCAGCATCTCGCCGACACGCTCGGCATCCACACCGACGATCTCGGCAACGTCGAAGCGCCCGTCGCCGAGTCGACGACGATGGGCGACGACCGTGCACGCTTCCTCCCGCAGATCCTCGAGCTGTGCGATCGCGTCGCAAAGCTCGTGGAGCGTGCGCGCCGCGGCGGCGAGACGCCGCTCGTGCTCGGCGGCGATCACACGATCGCGCTTGGGACGCTCGTCGGGATGGCCGCCGTGCACGGTCCCGGCGGCGTGTTGTGGCTCGATGCGCACGGCGATCTGAACACGCCGGAGTCGTCGCCGAGCGGCAACGTGCACGGTATGGTGCTCGCGGCCGCGCTCGGCTTGGGCGGCCCAGCGTTCGCGCACCCGGGCTGGACACTGCCGGCGGTGGAGCCCAATCGCGTCGCGCTCGTCGGTGTGCGCTCGCTCGACAAGGGCGAGCGCGAGCTGCTGAAGCACATCGACGCGAAGGTGTTCACAATGAGCGAAATCGATCGCATCGGCATCGAGCCGTGCATGCACGAAGCGCTCGCGCACATCGCCGGCGGCGCGTTCCTGCACGTGAGCCTCGACATGGACGCCGTCGATCCCGAGTACGCGCCCGGCGTCGGGACGCCGGTGCGCGGCGGTCTCTCGTACCGTGAGGCGCATCTCGCGCTCGAGGTCGTCGCCGACGCCGCGACCGCCGACTCGCTCGACGTCGTCGAGGTCAATCCGATCCTCGACACCGAGAACGCCACCGCCAAGCTCGCGGTCGAGCTCGTGGCATCAGCGCTCGGCGCCCGAATCCTCTAGAAAGCGTTCTACGGCATTCGCGACGTCGTCGAATGCCGCCCACATCACCATGTGCATACCGTCGACCGCGATCACTTCCGCACGGCTGCCGTACGCATCGAGGTGTTCGTCCCGGACGAGCCCGTAGGCGGGCGCATAGAGGAGCAGCGTCGGCATCGTCAGGACGTCCGCGGAGGGCGGTTCGGATGCGAGCTCGCCGTAGATCGCCGCGACGGCGGCCTGTGACGTTCTTCGCCGTACGCGGCCGTCGGGAAGGGCGTCGACGTGGAGCGCCAGGTCGGCGCGCGCCCGCTCGACGTCCATCCCGCCCGCGTCGGTCCTCGTCGCGAGGTAGTCGTCGATCGAGCTCCAGACGGGCTCGGCCAGCTCGGCGTGCGCGACCTGTTCGGCTATGTGTGGGAGGACGTGGATCGCGGGGTCGAGGAGCACGATGCGGCGCATCCGCTCGGGATGCCGCGCGGCGAGCTCGAGCAGCAGGCGCCCGCCGAACGAGTGGCCGACCCAGTCTGGCTGTTCGAGGCCAAGGTCGTCGATCGTCTCGATCACGTCGGCGACGTGTGTCGTGAACGTCCACGGCGGCTCCCAACCCGAGCGTCCGTGGCCGCGCAGATCGGGCGCGATGACGCGGAACCGCTTCGTCCAGCGTTCCTCCGCGAGTTGCTTGTACCGGCCCCCGAACGCCGTCACGCCGTGTAAGCAGACGACCGGCGGCGCATCGCGGTCGCCCCACTCGTGGACGTGCAGCTTCACGCTTCTTCGCCGGTGCCGGACGGCCGGTAGTACTCGCGACCCTTAAGCTCGTCGGGCAGGTGGTCGACCTCGAAGCCGGCCGGATCGTCGTGCGGATAGACGTAGCCCTTGCCGTGGCCGAGCTTGCGGCCGTACCAGCTCGCGTCGCGCAGCGATTTCGGCGGCCGAACATTGCCGTGCTCCTGTACGTCGGCGGTCGCCTCCTTCAGTGCGATGTAGCTCGCGTTCGACTTCGGTGCCTTCGCGAGGTAGATCGCGGCTTGGGCGAGGTTGAGTCGCGCCTCCGGCAGTCCGACGTGCTCTACGGCTTGCGCGGCCGCGACGGCGACGAGCAGGGCGCGCGGATCGGCGTTGCCGATGTCCTCTGACGCGAGCACGATCATCCGCCGCGCGATGAAGCGCGCGTCCTCGCCACCCTCGAGCATCGCGGCGAGGTAGTACACCGCCGCATCCGGGTCCGATCCGCGCATCGACTTGATGAACGCGGACGTGAAGTCGTAGTGCGCATCCGAGCCGTCGTAGACGATCGGCCGCTTGCGCGCGGCGTCCTCGACGTTCTCCTCCGTGATCGCGCCGTGCGCTGTCTCGTGCGCGAGCTCGACGATGTTCAACGCATTGCGCGCGTCGCCGCCGGCGCGCTGCGCGATGAGGTCGACGATCTCGTCGGGCGCATCCGCTCCGACTTCGGCAAGCCCGCGGCGGACGACGACCATCACCTCCTCGTGCGACAGCGGCTCGAGCTCGTACACCTGCGTGCGTGAGAGCAGCGCCGAGTTGACCTCGTAGTACGGGTTCTCCGTCGTCGCGCCGATCAGCGTCACGAGTCCTTCCTCGACGGCGGGCAGCAGCGCGTCCTGCTGCGCCTTGTTGAAGCGATGGATCTCGTCGAGGAAGAGGATCGTGCGCCGCCCACTCGTTCCCAAGCGCTCACGCGCGCGGGCGAGGACCTCGCGCACATCCTTCACGGTCGCCGACACAGCGGAGAGCTCTTCGAACTCCGAGCCCGTTGTCGCGGCGACGATGCGCGCGAGCGTCGTCTTCCCCGATCCCGGCGGTCCGAAGAAGATCGACGAGCGCACGCGGTCCTCCGCGATAGCGAGTCGCAGCGCCGAGCCCTCGCCGAGCACGTGCGTCTGCCCGACGAGCTCGTCGAGTGTGCGCGGGCGCAGACGTAGCGCGAGCGGCGCGACCTCGCCCGCGCGCTGTGCCGCCGCGTCGGAGAAGAGGTCTGCCATGCCCCGAAGTATGCTCCGCGCATGGCGGTCACAAGTCTGCGCGCGGAGGTCACCGACCTCCTCAGCCGGCTCATCCAGGTGGACACGACGAACCCGCCCGGCAACGAGACGGCCGCCGCGGAGCTCCTGTGCGACTACCTCGCGGCGAACGGCGTCGAGAGTGAGCTGTACGCGCGCACGCCCGAGCGCGCGAACCTCGTCGCGCGCATCAAGGGCACGGGCGACGGGCCGTCACTGCTGCTGCTCAGTCACACAGACGTCGTGCTCGCGGATCCGGCCGAGTGGTCGGTGCCGCCGTTCTCCGGCGAGGTGCGTGACGAGGTCGTTTGGGGCCGCGGTGCGCTCGACATGAAGAGCGAGGTTGCAGCGAACGCGGTCGCCATCGCCTCGCTCGCGCGCGAGGGCTTCGAGCCATCCGGCGATCTCATCTTCGCTGCCACCGCCGACGAAGAGGTCGGCGCCGGCTTCGGGCTCGAGTGGCTCTGCGAAGCGCATCCGGATGCGGTTCGGTGCGATTACGCGATCAACGAAGGGTCGGGCGACCGTCTCGAGGTCGGCGGTGCCGCGTACTACATGTGCGCGTCCGCGGAGAAGATGACGTCGCCGTTCAGGCTGCGCGTCCACGGGCGTTCCGGACACGCGTCGATGCCCGGCATCGCCGACAACGCGCTCGTCAAGGCGGCGAAGCTCATCGAGCGGATCGCCGAGTATCGCCCTGAGCCACAGATCCAGCAGGAGGTGGAGCTGTTCCTGCTCACCATTGTCGGCGAGGTGCCGTCTCCCGCGTCCGCAGTCGAGCGCACCCGCGAGGTGGACAAGGGCGCGGCCGAGCTCGTCGAGGCGTTGCTCGCGCCGACGTTTTCGCCGACGATCATCTCCGCCTCGCACAAGCGCAACGTCATTCCAGCCGTGTGCGAGATCGAGGTCGACTGCCGTCTGCTGCCGGGACAACATCAGGAGCTCGTCGAGCCGATGATTCGCGCCGTCCTCGGCGGAGACGTCGGCTACGACTTCGAGTGGCTCGAGGCGCACGGCGGCACGCGCTCGGCGCTCGACACGCCGCTGTGGGAGGCGGTCGACTCCTTCGTCGCCGAGATCGAGCCCGGCGCGCGTGCGGTGCCCGTGTGCTGCCCGGGGTTCACCGACAGCCACTGGCTGCGCGCGGCGTTCGGCACGGTCGCGTACGGGTTCTTCCCGATGCGGACGATGACGGCCGAGCTCGCGTCGCAGCTCATCCATTCCGCCGACGAGCGGATTCCGGTCGACGACATCGAGCTCGGGCTCGAGTGGCTTCGCTACGCCGCGCGCGCAGTCTGCGCGTGACGGTCGAGCTCGACTCGCTCGCGGAGCTCGAGGCCGCGCTTGTGGACGCACGCGAGCCCGCGCGCGTGTACATCGGCTACGGCGCGACGGCACCGTCCGCCCCCGAGCCGTGCCGGCTGCCGCGCATCGCGTACACCTTCGACAAGCCGGAGCCCGCGACAGGCAACTATGCAATCGGCAAGTGGACGACGAGCTGGACGGAGGACGAATACGCGCGCGCCGTCGACGTCGTGCGTGCCGCGATCTTCGAGGGCGACGTGTACCAGGTGAACCTCGTCCAGCATCTCGCCGCCGGGTTCGAGGGCGATCCGCTCGCGCTCGCGGACGCACTCGCACCACTGCGGCCACTGCAGCCGGAGCCGCTGCAGGGCGACCGTTGGACGATCGTGTCGGCGTCGCCCGAGCTGCTGTTGCAGAAGCGCGGCCGCACTGTGCGCACGTCGCCGATCAAAGGCACGCGGCCCGCGGGCGTTCCGGTGGAGTCGGCGAAGGACGCCGCGGAGCACGTGATGATCGTCGATCTCGAGCGCAACGATCTCTCGCGCGTGTGCAAGCCGGGCACGGTGCGCTGGCCCGAGCTGCTGGACGAGCAGCAGCTCGCCGGGGTGACGCACCTCGTCGCGACGGTCGAGGGGGAGTTGCGCGACGGTGTGACGCTCACCGAGCTGCTGGAGGCCGTGCTTCCCGGGGGGTCGGTCACCGGCTGCCCGAAGCTCGCCGCGCTTGAGCTCATCGCCCAGCTCGAGCCGGTCGGCCGCGGCGCGTCGATGGGCGCGCTCGGGCGCATCTATCCAAACGGCGACCTCGACCTCGCACTGACGATCCGCACGTTCGCGATCGCAGACGGGACGATTCACCTCTGGGTGGGCGGCGGCATCGTCTGGGACTCCGATCCGCACGACGAGGTGGAGGAGTCGTGGGTGAAGGCGCGACCGTTGCTCGCGGCGATGGCATGACCGTTCTCTCGGTCGCCGTCGCCGGGCGCGGTCTCGTCGATCCGAGCGAGCCCGTCTTCTACGCCGGCGACGAGGCGCTGCTCCGCGGTCGCGCCGCGTTCGAGACGACCCGCGTGTACGGCGGCTTGCCGTTCATGCTCGACGCGCACCTCGACCGCTTGCGTGCGTCGTCGGTGCGCCTCGGCCTTCTCGAGCCCGACGTCGAGGAGTGCCGCCGCCTTGCCGAGCAGGCGATCGCCGCGGCCTCGCCTGATGTTGCGCTCCGCCTGTACTGGACGGGGACCGCGCTCGTCGCGATTACGTCGACAATCGATCCCCGTCACGATGCGATGCGCGAGCGCGGCATCGCCTTGCGCGTCGAGCGGTGGTCGACGGGCGAGCTCGCCGGCACGAAGTCGACGAGCTATGCCGAGAACATGCGGGCGATGGACGCCGCGATTGCGAGTGGCGCCGACGACGCTCTGCTCGTCGCGGACGACGGCACGGTGCTCGAGTGTCCGACCGCGAACGTCTGGTGGCGCAAGGTCGACCGTTTGTATACGCCCTCGCTTGCGCTCCCGATCCTCGCAGGCGTGACGCGCGTCGTCGTCGTCGAGCTGTGGGGCCAGGGCGTGACCGAGGGCGTGTTCCCGCTCGCCGATCTCCTTGCAGCAGACGAGGCGTTCGTGTCGGCGTCGAATCGCGAGATCATGCCCGTGGTTTCGGTCGATGGTCAGGCGATCGGAGACGGCAAGCCGGGTCGGGCTGCACGCGCGCTCCAGAACGCGTTACGCCTCCGTGCCACGGCTACCCTCTGAGCGTGTCCGAGAAGATCCGGCTCGGCGGCATGGCCCTCCCGAACGGCGTGCTCGTTCACGGGCCGCGCTCGTGGGCGTGCGCGATCCGCCACGAGGACGGCCGCCTCGAGGTTGCGTCCGGGTTGAAGCGCTTCCGTGCGGCGGACGTGAGGACGCCGTTCCTCCGCGGCCCGGCTCGCCTCGCCGAGTCGCTCGCGATCCTGCCCATCGTCAAGCGCAAGCTGCCGGCGGCGAAGCTGCCGATGCAGAGCCGCGGCGTCGTCCTCTCGATGCTAGGCGCGACCGTCGCCGTTCGAGTCGTGCGGGACTCGCGCAAGCTACGGCCCGTGGCGCAGGAGCTCCTCTCCGGCTTGCTCTCGGTCGCGCCCGCTGCGCTCGCATTGCGCGGCTCGTCGCTCGCGCAGTACCACGGTGCCGAGCACATCGCGATCGGCACGTACGAGCACGGCGAGCGTGCGACGAAGGAGCACGAACGCTGCGGCGGTCATCTCGTCGGCCCGCTCATTGCGACCTCCGCCGTCGGCAATGTGCTCGCGGGCCTCGCGCCGGAGCACATGCGCGATCGCGCACGCGCGGGCGCGCAACTCGGGGCGCTTGCGGCCTCGACCGAGATCTTCGGCTGGATGACGCGGCACCCCGACAACGCCGTTGCGCAGGCGCTCTCGAAGCCTGGCCACGAGCTGCAGCACAGGCTCTCCACCGCGGAGCCGACGCCGGAGCAGCTCGAGGTCGCGGAAGCCGCACTGCAGGCCTGCCTGGAGCTCGAACATGGCAACGACACGCACGACCGGTAGGCGTCTCGACCCGGAGGTCTTCGACCTCCCGGTCGAGAAGATGCGCGCCGGCTACTACACCGACGCGTACTTCAACCACTCGCGCGCTGCACTGCTCGCCGACGACCGCCATCCGCGCGTCGTCATGCAGGTCTTCCAGAAGAAGCACGCGTATCTCGGCGGCATGGACGAGGCGCTCGCGATCCTCAAGTTGTGCAGCGACGACTGGGACGCGCTGACCGTGCACGCGCTGTACGACGGCGATCCGATCGAGCCGTACGACACCGTGATGACGATCGAGGGCGACTACACGCTCTTCGCCCATCTCGAGACGCTGTACCTCGGCGTGCTCGCGCGGCGCACGCTGATCACGACGAACGTCGTGCACCTCGTCGAGACAGCGAACCGCAAGCCCATCATCTTCATGCCGGCCCGGCACGACCATCACCGCGTGCAGACGGGTGACGGCTATGCGGCACACGTCGCGGGCCGCATTACGGGCGCCGAGATCGGCGTCACGACGGAGGAGCAGGCGTCGTGGTGGGGCGGCCGCAGCATCGGAACGGTTCCGCACTCGCTCATCGCCTCGTACGGCGGCAACACGGTGCTCGCCGCGGTCAAGTTCGCGCAGTGGGCGTCGCCGGACATGCGGGTCACCGCGCTCGTCGACTTCGAGAACAACTCCGTCGAGACCGCGCTCGACGTGGCGCGCGCGCTCGGCGACCGCCTGTGGGGCGTCCGGCTCGACACCTCGGAGAGCCTCGTCGACTTCTCGCTCGTCGACGAGATGGGCGACTTCAAGCCCACCGGAGTTAACGAGCGGCTCGTGCGCAAGGTGCGCGACGCGCTCGACCGCGACGGTTTCGAGCGCGTGAAGATCGTCGTCTCCGGCGGTTTCACGCTCGAGAAGATCCGCGAGTTCGAGAACAACGACGTTCCCGTCGACGCATACGGCGTCGGCTCGTCGCTCATCCGTGGTGCGAACGACTTCACCGCAGACATCGTTCTCACCGACGGCCGCCCCTCGGGGAAGTTCGGTCGCCGCTACCGCGCGAACGAGCGGCTCGAGCTCGTCACGTAATCTCGATCGTCGCCCAGCGGGCGTCCTTCGAGTTCACACGGTCGAGCAGGCGCTTTTGCCAGCCGTACTTGCGGCGGATCAGCGCCTCGACGTCGACGCCGTCGACGACCCGCGCCGTTCCCTCGTAGCGCTCGCCCTTCTCCTTCCCGCGGATGTTCGAAGCGGCGACGAGCACCCGCGGATTGGTGCGGATGCGCTTCACCTTCCACGACGCCGCGCCAGTCCAGACGAGCAGGCGCTTGCCGTCGTCGCTCACGACCCAGACGGGTGTCGAGACCTCGCTCCCGTCGGCTCGGAACGTCGTCAGGCTGATGTACCGCGCGCGGGCGAGGGAGCCGAGCACTTCGCAAGTATCGTTGGCTCATGGCAGGGCGCATCCTCTGGGACGTGGACACGCAGGTCGATTTCATGGAGCCGGGCGGGAAGCTCTACGTGCCTGGTGCGACGGAGACGCTCCCCGCCCTCGAGCGGCTCGTCGACGCCGCCCGCGCCGCCGGCGTCGTCCACGTCGCCTCGGCGGACGACCA
This sequence comes from Gaiellaceae bacterium, assembly GCA_035703805.1. Taxonomy (GTDB): domain Bacteria; phylum Actinomycetota; class Thermoleophilia; order Gaiellales; family Gaiellaceae; genus Palsa-739. The sequence continues at coordinate 29,114 of DASSXM010000080.1, forward strand.
CGAGCTCACCGATCCCGAGATCTCCGACTCCCCGGACTTCAAGAACACGTACCCGCCGCACTGCATGCGCGGGACGCACGGCGCCGAGAAGATCCTCGAGACACGGCAGCGTGACCCTTTGCCCCTTTCGCTCGTACCATTCCCGCCAGGCCTCGTCGGCCGGCTGATCGAGGGACGGAGGGAGATCCTCCTGCTGAAGAAGATCTTCGACGTGTTCACGAACCCGAATACCGATGCCCTGCTCGACGCGCTCGACCCGGACGAGATCATCGTCTTCGGCGTCGCGTCCGACGTCTGCAGCAACGCCGCGATTCGCGGCTTCCTCGCGCGCGGCCGGAAGGTGCGCTTCGTCGAGGACGCGTCGCGCGGGCTCGACGAGAAGCGCGTTGCCGCCTGCGCCGACGCCTGGCGCGCGCAGGGCGTGGAGTTCTCGACGGCGGAGGAGGTGAGCGCCTCCTTCGGCTAAGGGCGTCTGAGTTCGCTGCCGATGAGGTCAGAGCATGGTGGGTCACTGGTTGCACGATGCGGCGAACTTCGCCACCACCTGGCTGCCGCTCGGGTTCTTCGTCATCCTCGGGCTGACGGCGTGGCTGCTCTGGAAGACGGTCGGGATGATGCCGCGTATCCGTCCGACGCATCTCGACGCCCGCTCGAAGTCGCAGACCACTTGGGCCGACGTCGCCGGTGTCGAAGAGGTGCGCGCGGAGCTGATGGAGGTCGTCGACTTCCTCCGCGACCCGAAGCGGTTCGAGCAGCTCGGCGCGAAGGTGCCGAAGGGGCTCCTGCTCTACGGCCCGCCCGGCACGGGCAAGACACTGCTTGCGCGCGCCGTCGCGCACGAGTCCGGCGCGCAGTTCTACTCCGCGAGCGCGTCGTCGTTCGTCGAGATGTTCGCCGGCCTCGGTGCCGCGCGCATCCGCAAGCTCTTCAACGAGGCGCGTAAGAACGCGCCGGCGATCGTGTTCATCGACGAGCTCGATGCCGTCGGTGCGCAGCGCACAGGGCACGGCTTCAACCGCGAGCAGGACCAGACGCTCAATCAGCTGCTCGTCGAGCTCGACGGCTTCGAAGGTGCAGAGCAGGTCGTCGTCATGGGCGCGTCGAACCGCATCCAGGATCTCGATCCCGCGTTGCTGCGTCCCGGACGCTTCGACCGGCAGATGCTCGTGCCGCCGCCCGATCTCGCCGGCCGCGAGGCGATTCTCGGTGTGCACACGCGTGGCAAGCCGCTCGCGCCCGACGCCGACCTGAACCAGGTCGCGCGGCAGACGAGCGGGCTCACGGGCGCCGAGCTCGCGAACATCTGCAACGAGGCGGCGATCTTCGCGGGACGCCGCGGTTCGCACTACGTGACGCAGATCGACTTCGATTCCGCGATCGAGCGGGTCGTCGCCGGTCTGCAGCAGAAGAAGGTGCTCACGGAGAAGGAGCGGCGCATCCTCGCGTTCCACGAAGGCGGCCACGCGCTCATGGCGCACCTGATGGGCTCTGCAATGGAGCTGCAGAAGGTGACGATCATCTCGCGCGGCGAGGCGCTTGGATACGCGTTCTACCTCCCCGAGGAGGACCGCTACCTGCACACGAAGGAAGAGCTCATCGACCGCATGATCGTCGCGCTTGCCGGCCGCGCAGCAGAAGAAGTCGTGTTCGGTCGCGTGACGAATGGAGCCGCGAACGATCTCGAGAAAGTGACCGAGATCGCGCGCGCGATGGTCTTCGAGTGGGGGATGTCGGACAGCGTGTCGTCGCGCACCGTGCGCGCTGACAACTACGCGCTCTCCGAGGAGACAAAGCGGATGCGCGACACCGAGCAGAGCCTGCTCACGGATTCCGCCTACGACGAGGCCGTCCGGTTGTTGCAGAAGCACCGCGCGCCGCTCGATCGGATCGCGGCTGCGCTGCTCGAGAAGGAGACGCTCATTCGGGAAGAGGTCGAGACGCTCTTCGTCGACGTGGAGCCGGAGTCGCGAGCGTCCGAGACGGTCGGCGTCCCGCAGGTCGTCGCAACCCGGCCCGCTTCTTAGTGCGGCGAGTTCACCACGTCGGAATCGCCGTCGTGGATCTCGACGAAGCGATCGGAACGTACGAGCGCCTGTTCGGCGCGACACTCGAGCTGCGCGAGCGCGTCGAGGAGCAAGGCGTCGAGGCGGCGTCGCTTCGCGTCGGCGACGACCGCGTCGAGCTGCTCTCTGCGCTCGGCGAGGACACGCCGGTCGGTCGCTTCCTCGCGCGGCGCGGCCCGGGCATGCATCACGTCGCCTATGAGGTCGACGACATTCGCGCTGCGCTCGCGGAGCTACGCGCGCAGGGCGCCGAGCTGATCGACGAGGAGCCGAAGGCCGGCATCTTCGGCCTTGCGGCGTTCGTCCACCCGAACGCGGTTCACGGCGTCTTGTCGGAGCTCGTTTCCGCCAAGTGACGCTTGAGCGCCGCGAGGCGCTCGTCCCAGATTCGCTCCAGCCAGCCCACTGCATCCCCGAGCGGCTCCGGTGTGAGCCGGTAGCGCGTTTCGCGCCCGGCGCGCGTGGCATCGACGAGCCCGGCGTCGCCGAGCGCGGCGAGGTGCTTCGTCACCGCCTGCCGCGTCATCGGCAGCTCGGCGGCGAGCTCCGTCGCGGTCGCATCGCCGCGCGTCGCGAGCGCCTCGAGGACGTAGCGACGGGTTGGATCAGCGAGCGCTGAGAAGACGTCCAAAGAGCGCCTGCACTTCGAGTGCGGGACCGAACTCGGGCGTCGTTTCGCGCACGACGAGGACTGTGCCGTTCGCCGTGTCGTCCAACTCGATCTCGACGACTCCGTCGTCGTCCCAGCGCAGGGCCAGCCGCCGCTCCTCTTCGAGCTCCTCGACGACGCCGCGCCGCTCCTCGCCGTTGTCCCAGCGGAAGATCGCGTCGCCGCCGGGCCACGGGTCCAGCTCGACGTCGTTCGCGAACCACTCCTCGAGCCGCTCCGCCTCGGTCAGCGCCGCCCAGACTTCCTCGCGGGAGGCGTCGAGCTCGATCTGGCGCGTCATCTCCATCGTGCAATCTCCGAGTTGCGTATAGTATTTGCAACCGAATAGTTGCACGAGAGGAGGATCGCGTGTCGGTGATCCCAATGGTGGTCGAGTCAGACGGGCGGCTGGAGCGATCGTTCGACATCTACTCGCGGCTGCTGCGCGAGCGCATCGTCCTCCTCGGCCGCGAGGTGGAAGAGGAGATCGCGAACGTCATCGTGGCGCAGCTCCTGTTCCTCGACGCCGAGGATCCGGACAAGGACGTCTTCCTCTACGTCAACTCGCCCGGCGGCTCCGCATATGCGGGCATGGCGATCTACGACGCGATGCAGCACGTGCACGCCGACGTGCAGACGATCTGTTACGGGATCGGCATGTCGGCCGCCGCGATGATCACCGCAGGCGGCGCAGCCGGGAAGCGGTTCGCGCTGCCGCACGCGAAGCTCATGATCCACCAGGGCTCCGCCGGCTATCGCGGCTCGCCGGCCGACATCCAGATCGCCGCGAAGGAGATCGCCGCGACGACGCGGCAGATGGCCGAGGTGATCGCGCGCCACTCCGGCCGCGACGTCGAGCAGGTGATGCTCGACATCGACCGCGACCGCTTCATGACGCCGGAGGAAGCGGTGGAGTACGGCCTTGTCGACGAGGTCCTCGATAAGGTGAAGATCGATGAGCAACGGCGAGCGCGTTCGTATCGAGGTGGGCTTCGACGGCGGCCAGGTCGTCAGCGGCTTCGTCGACGTCGACTCGGCCGACCAGCTCGAGCGGGCGCTCCACTCGGACGGGCCGCGGGTCGTCGTCTTGAACGCCGAGGACGGCCCGTATCACGTGGTCGTCCCCACGGTCGCGTACTTCCGGCGCTTTACCCGCGCGAGCCGGGTCGGTTTCGGCTCGGGCTAGTCGCGGGGATGCTCCTAGGGTGGCCCCTGCGTCACCCACAACCGATTCGGCCGAGCACGTCCGGCAGCTCGTCGACCGCGCGCAGCAGGGCGACCGCTCGGCGCTCGAAGAGCTGTACCTGATCCACTTCGACCGGATCTACGGCTACCTGCACGTGAGCGTCGGCAACCGCCACGACGCCGAGGACCTGACGACGCAGACGTTCCTCAAGATGCTCGAGTCGATCGGGAAGTTCCGCTGGCAGAAGGCGCCGTTCTCCGCGTGGCTGTTCCGGATCGCGCACAACCTCGCGATGGACCACTTCCGTTCGCGTCGTCGCTGGCAGCCGGAGGAGGATGTGCCCGAGCCGCCGGGCTCGGAAGAGCCGTCGGCGGAGATGGAGGCGATGCAGTCGATCGGCCGCCAGTCCATGCTCGAGCTCATCGAGACGCTGTCGCCGGAGCAGCAGCAGGTGCTCACGCTGAAGTTCGTGTTCAACTTTCCGAACGCCGAGGTCGCGACGATTCTCGGCAAGACCGAAGGCGCGGTGAAGTCGCTGCAGCATCGCGCGCTCGCGTCACTGCAGAAGCAAGTCGACAAAGCCGACTAGCCTGAGCGCATGTCGCTCGAGGTCGGGATCGTCGGGCTGCCGAGCTCCGGTAAGTCGATGCTGTTCCAGGCGCTCACCGGCGCGCGCGCGCACGGCGAGGTCGGCATGGCGGGGATTCCCGATCCGCGGCTGCAGCAGCTCGCGGAGGTCGTCGGCGCGCGCAAGGTCACGCCGGCGGCGATCCGCGTCGTCGAAGTGCGCGGAACCGGGCCGGAGCTGCTCGGCAAGCTCCGCCAGGTCGACGCGCTGCTCGTCGTGCTCGACGGCTTCTCCGGTACGCGTGTTCCCGCGGATGACCGTGAGACGCTCGAGCTCGAGCTGCTCGTCGCCGACCGCGACCACGTCGAGCGCCGGCTCGAGCGTGTCGCGAAGCAGGCGAAGTCCGGCGACGCGAAGCTGAAGAAGGAGGCCACGGATCTCGAGGCGCTGCTCGCGCGGCTCGACGCGGGCGAGAAGGTCGCGGAGTGGCCAGAGGAGCTCGAGCCGTTGACGACGAAGCCGCTCATCGCGGTCGAGAACGGCCCGAGTGGGATCGACCTGAAGCTCGAGGCCGAGCTTGTCGAGCTGCCCGACGAAGAGGCGACGGAGTTTCGCGGCAGCGGCGAGTCGGCGCTCGGCGCGATCGTGCGTGAGCTTGCACAGGCGCTCGACCTCATCACGTTCTTCACCGCGGGCGAGAAGGAGACGCGCGCGTGGACGCTGCAGCGCGGAAAGTCTGCGCTCGATGCGGCGGAGACGATCCACTCCGACATCGCGCGCGGCTTCATCCGCTGCGAGGTGATCCGCTGGGACGACCTCGTTGCCGCCGGCTCGCACGCAGAGGCCGCACGAGCCGGCAAGCAACGGTTGGAGAGCAAGACGTACGTCGTCGAGGACGGGGACGTCCTCAACGTGCGGTTCAACGTCTAGCAGCAGTCGTCGGTCCCGCCCGTGCAGCAGTCGTCGCAGCAGCCGCGCATGTCCACCTCCTTGATATATTGATAAATATCGATGAAGACCTTACCGCTTGTTCCCGTCCTCTGCTGCGGCCCGGGCACCCCCGCCCTCGACGAGGAGGAGCGGGACGTGCTGGCTGCCCGGTTCAAGGCGCTCGCTGACCCGACGCGTGTCGCGATCGTCAACCGCCTGGCGGCGACGGACTGCGTCTGCGTCTGTGACTTCGTCGCTGCGCTCGATCTGTCGCAGCCGACGATCTCGCATCACCTCAAGGTGCTGCGCGACGCCGGGCTCGTCGAAGCGAGCCGACGCGGGACGTGGGCGTACTACCGGCTCGTGCCGGAGACGGTCGGCGCATTGCGCGACGCGCTCGGCGCGTAGGCAGACTCCAGGGCTTGGACGAGCGCCTCAAGGAGTTCTACGAGTTGCGCGCCTCCGAGGAGCCGCCCAACGATCCCGAGGCGAAGCTTCGGTTCCGAAAGGCGATCGCTGCAGCGGGCCTCGGCTCCGGCGAGGCCGTGCTCGACCTCGGTGCGAAGTGGGGCGGGCTCGCGACGGCGATCGACGTGGAGGTCGACTACACGGGCATCGACCTGAGCGAGGTCAACGCCGAGGCCGCGACGAAGGCAGGCCTGACGTTCGTGCAGGGCGACGTGACGCAGCCGCTCCCGTTCGCGGACGCGTCGTTCGACTGCGTGTTCTGCCTCGAGCTGCTCGAGCACCTCATCGCGCCGGCGCGCCTGCTCGCCGAGATCCACCGTGTGCTGAAGGCCGACGGCCGCGCCGTCGTGTCGGTGCCGAGCCCGTACAGCTGGGTCGAGGTCGCGCGCGAGCTCTTCGGGCTGTACGACACCGAGGGTCACCTGAACGCGTTCACGACACCGGTCATGCAGAACCTCGCCGGTCTCACCGGCTTCCGCGTCGAGCGCCGGCTCGGGACATCATTTCGGATTCCGAAGACGTCGCGCCTCATCGCGACGGACTCGATCCTCGCGCGCTCGCGCATATACGTGCTGCGGCCCGCCGACGACCTCGTCTTCGCCGGGCGGTCTATCCCGCGCTGATCAGCACTACGCCGGCGAGCGCGGTGACGACGCCGACGTCCTGCGAGCGCTGCACGCGCTCGCCGAGGACCATGCGCGCGAGCAGCACGGTTACGACCGGATAGAGCGATGCGAGCACCGAGACGACGCTGAGCAGTCCGTGGGCCGACGAGGCGGCGGCGAAGAAGACATTGCCGCCCGTGTCGAGAATCCCGACGAAGAAGAGCGCGACAAGGTGCGGACGAAGGCCGCCCACGCGCGTACGTCTGACGAGCAGCGCCGTCCACACGAGGGAGACGGAGACGATGCGGAAGAGGAGCGTGGGCCACAGCCAGTCGTGATGCGCCGACGCATGGAACGGCACGTAGTACCCGCCGAACGCAAGCATTGCGAGCAGTCCCCAACCGGCACCTGCGGCGAGACGCTGCCCTTCGCCGCGCTCGACCGACGTGAGCACGCAGCCGCCGAGTGCGAGCACGAAGCCGATCCCCTGCAGCAGGCTGATCGAATCGCCCTGCACGACGCCCCAGACGACGGGGAAGCCCGCGGCAACAGCGGCGATCGGCACGACGACGCTCATCGCTCCTGCCGCCATGCCGCGATAGAACGCGACGAGCCCGATCGTTCCGAGCACCGCTGCGAGCGGCGCCCACGCGATCTCCCAGCCCGGCGGCCCGGTGCCGCGCACGGCAACGGCGATCGCGACCGCCAAGAGGCCGAACGGCTGCGACGCGCCCATGACGACGTGCGCCGGGAGCACGCGGCTCTTCACGCCGCCGAGGAAGTCCCCGACGCCCCAGGAGAGACTGGCGCCGAGCGCGAGGCCGGGCGCGTACAACTACTCGACGGGCCTGATCGCCGCTACCGCGTCGAGCTGGTTTGCGTGGTAGAGCACGGCCGCCTCCGCCGTGCGCGCGAGGCGGACATCGTGATGACACGAGACGGCATGCAGTACGTCGACCGGCGCCTTCGCGTCCTCGAGCATGCGCAGGCCGAGATGTACGTGGCCGAGGAGCTTTCCGTCCTCGCTCGGCTGGAAGAGCGGCGGCGGGCCGAGCTCGCGCGTTCGCCCGACGTCGTGCACGAGCGCGGACGCGAGCAGGAGGTCGGCGCGCAGTCGCGGATGGAGCTGCGTCAGCTCGCGGCAGATCGTCGCTACGCCGACCGTGTGCTCGAGCAGCCCGCCAGCGTACGAGTGATGGCCGTCCGGCGTCGCGGGGTATTGACGGAGCAGTGCGTCCTCGAGCACCCGCGTCACGAGTGTGCGCAGGCCGTCGTCGTGCACGTCCGCGACGAGGAACTCGAGGAAGCCTTCGAGCTCGTCCGCGTCGCGCCGTAACGCCGGTGCCATCCCGGCCGGGTCGACGCCTTCCGCCGGCTCGAGGGTCCGCACCTCGAGCTGCAGCTTGTCGCGGAACTTCTCCACGCGGCCGAGCACGTGCACCGCATCACCTTCGGCGAAGCGTCCGTCGAGGAGCTCGACGTCGTTCCATACGCGCGCTGCGATGCGACCGCTCGGATCGACGAGCTCGAGCGCGAGATAGGAGGCGCCGTTCCGCGTCCTCAGTCGCTCCTTCTTCGCGACTGCGTACACGCCCTCGACGGTCCGGTTCTCCTCGAGCTGGGAAATCGCGGTCACCGCATGGAGTCTAAGCGGGGGTTTCGATGGTGCGGCGACCGGAGACCGGAGAGCCGATGGCCACCGACATGCGCTTCGGCCGCACGAGCCCGGTGCTGCGCTACTGGCTTGCGCACAGCGAGGGCTTCACGGTGCGAGGAGGCGCCAAGGGCGTCGTCGCCGAGCTCGTCCGCAACGGGGATCCCTATGTGCCCGCCGCGCTGGTCGTCCGGCGTCGCAGGCGCACGCGGACGATCGATGCCGCCACCGTAGCCGCCGTCTTTCCGGAGAAAAAGCTCCTGCTCGTAGAGAAGACGAAGCGGCGACGCAGGACGCTGATACGGTCACCGCGGTGGCCGAGATCCGTCCTTTCCGTGCGCTTCGCTATGACGAGAGTGTCGCCGGACCGCTTGGTGATCTCGTGGCACCGCCGTACGACGTCATCTCGGACGAGCAGCGCGCGACGTACCTCGCGCGCAGCCCGTACAACGTCGTCCACCTGACGCTTCCCGACTCGGAGGAGCAGGCGGCGCGCGATCTCGCCGACTGGCGCCAGCGCGGCGTGCTCGCGCAGGAGGAGCAGCCCGCGTACTGGTGGCTGTCGCAGGACTACGTCGGCCCCGACGGGGTCGCACGGCGGCGCGAGGGATTCGTTGCGTCGCTTCACGCCGAGCCCTACGGGAAGCACGTCGTCCTGCCGCACGAGCGCACGCATGCGGGTCCGAAGGAAGGACGCTTGCGCCTCCTGCGCGCGACGCGCACGCAGCTCGAGCCGCTGTTCTTCCTGTGGGACGGATCGATCGAGATGGACGGTCTCGGTGAACCGGACCTGCAGGTCGACGGCGACAAGCTGTGGCACCTTGACGCTGAGTTCGGCGCGGCGCTGGAAGACGAGTTGCGCGACGCCCAGCTGCTCATCGCCGATGGGCATCACCGCTACGAGACGACGCTCTCGTTCAGCGACGACCCGTGGCTTCTCGCCGTGATCGTTCCAACAGATCAAGAGGGGTTGACGATCTTCCCGACGCACCGCCTCGCGCACTCCGTAGACGGCGTACGCGGCGAGCCGATCGATCCACCGAGCGACACGCTGCCTGGCGTCGTGCTCTACCGCGACGGACGCTACGAGCTCGTGCACGGCGACGGACCAGACCCCGTCGTCGTCGACGCGCTGCATCCCGAGGGCGTCACGTACACGCCGGATGCGCGCGAGGCGGTCGCCGCCGTCGATCGCGGCGACGCCGAGGCGGCGTTCCTGCTGCGTCCGACGCGCATCGAGGATGTATGGGAGGTCGCGCGCCGCGGCGACGTGCTGCCGCAGAAGAGCACGTTCTTCTATCCGAAGCTGACGAGCGGCCTGCTCCTCTACCCGCTTGACTGACTGGCTCGCCGTCTGCCGCGCCGCGACGGCTGACGTGCGCGGCGTCCTCGCCGGAATGCCCTTGCGCGCCGCCCGCGAGGCCGTCCTCGGAACGGGACTCGGCGGCGACGACACGACCGCGATCGACAAGGCGGCGGAAAACGCGATCCTCGCGCACTTCGCCGATCTCGACGTCTCGATCGTCTCCGAGGAGGTCGGGCGTATCGGCGACGGGAAGACGGTCGTCGTCGTCGATCCGATCGACGGCTCGGTGAACGCGAAGCGCGGCATCCCGTTCTTCAGCGTCTCGATCGCCGTCGCCGACGGCGAGACGATGGACGACGTCGCGTTCGGCTACGTCTACGACTTCGGCAGCAGCGAGGAGTGGATGGCGCGGCGCGGCGAAGGCGCGTGGCTCAACGGCGCGCCGCTCGGACACGAGCGACCGAAGGACCGCATCGAGATCCTCAGCTTCGAGGCGACGCGCACCGGGCTCATCGCTCGCGACGCGCCGAAGGTCGTCGATCTCGCCGACCGCCTGCGCCTGATGGGCTCGCTCGCGCTGTCGCTCTGCCATCTCGCCGCCGGCCGCGTGGACGGCGTGTGCTCGCTCAAGGGCGCACGCTCGGTCGACATCGCCGCAGGCCAGCTGCTCGTGCGCGAGGTCGGGCTAGCGATCGACCTGTTCGACGATCCGCGGCCGTTCGGCGAGGCCGAGCTCGATCTCGAAGGGCGTTCAAGGGTCGCCGCCGCGGGAACCGTAGAGCTATGCGCGCAGATCGGCGCAGCACTACGATCGTCGTCGTGAAGGCGGCGCTTCTTGCGGTGTGCGTCCTTGCGCTCGTCGCCTGCGGCTCGACGGCTGCGCAGACAAGCTCGACGGCGGCCGCGGTGAAGCCGACGGTGACGATCGTCGGCCAGGACCACCATCCGCTCGTTGGAAAGAAGTGGCACTACGAGGTGCACGTGACGCTGAACGGCAAGCTCGTCGCCGCGTTCATCCACCTGCAGTTCCTCTTCGGCGGCTCGCCGGTCGGTGAGGTCGGCAGGCACACGGTGACGAATGGCTTCTGGCAGGAGACCTTCGGGACGCCCGGCCATCCGCCGTTCCCCGCCGCCGCGCGCGGTCAGCCGCTCACGCTCGAGGCGACCGTGACCGTGAAGGGCCACCCGGTCGCGAAGGCGGGTTGGAAGATCGTCGTGCGGTGAGCGGCGCTTCAGTCGAGGTCCGCCACGTTCGCAAGAGCTTTGAGGACGGGAGAATCCGTGCGCTCGAGGACGTCTCGCTCGAGCTCGCGCCCGGCGATCTCGTCGCGTTGACGGGACCGTCCGGTTGCGGTAAGAGCACGCTGCTCAATCTCATCGGCGCCCTCGACCGGCCGGACGAAGGCGAAATCGTGGTGGCGGGCGAGGACGTGACGCGTCTCGACGATCCGGCGCGCTACCGCGCGCGCACCGTCGGGTTCGTCTTCCAGTTCCACAACCTCATCACGACGCTGTCCGCGCTCGAGAACGTCCAGATACCGATGCTCGGCGAGGCGAAGCGCACCGTGCGCGAACAACGCGCGCACGAGCTGCTCACGGAGGTCGGTCTCGGCGAGCGTGAGCGGAGCTATCCCGCGACCCTGTCGGGCGGCGAGCGTCAGCGCGTCGCAATTGCGCGCGCGCTTGCGAACGATCCGCGCCTGTTGCTCGCCGACGAGCCGACCGGAGCCCTCGACTCAGAAACCGGCGCACAGATCCTCGAGCTGCTCCGCAGTGTGCGTGAGGAGCACGGCACGACGATCCTCCTCGTCACGAACGACGACGGCGTTGCCGCTCAGGCGGACGGCGTGCTGCGCATGCGCGACGGGCGACTTACTCCCGGCGAAGCGCTGCGATCGGGCTGAGGCGCAGCGCGCGCCACGCCGGGTAGATCGCGCCGATCAGCCCGACGCCGAGCGCGAACGCGAGCCCCCAGCCGAACACGCCGGCAGTGAAGTCGGGCGTGACGAGGCTCGACAGTCCGGTCTGCGCGGTGAACACGTGTGCGGCGAGCACGCCAAGGCCGAGCCCGAGCGCGAGCGCGACGACCGAGATGCCGAGCGCCTCGCTGACGATGAGCGCTGCGATGCGCCGGCCCGGCCAGCCGACCGCGCGCAGGATGCCGATCTCGCGGACGCGTTCGAACACCGACATCGCCATTGTGTTCGTCACGCCGACGCCGCCGACGATGAGCGCGAGCACGGAGATGACCCAGCCGACGTCAATGATGAGCCGCGAGGACGTGTCGACCTTCACCGCGTCGCCCGGCTGGACGATCGCGGTGACGCCGTACTCGCTTTCGAGACGCCGCGCGACGACCGGCGGTCGCTGACCGAGCTTCACCGTGACGGCGACCGTCGTCACCTCGCCGGGATGCTTCGCAAGCCTCTGCACCGTCGTCAGCGGCAGAACGACACCGACGTCTTCGAAGCGGTTGGCGCTGTGGAACACGCCCGAGACGTGGAACGTGCGTCCGGCGATGCGCAGCGCGTTCCCGATGTGCGCACCGAACGTGTCGCCCGCGAGCGCGCCGCTGCGGTTCCCGGCGATGAGCGTCAGCCGTTGCGCAGGGAATTGGCCCGGAACGAGCCCGAACACGAGCGACGACGAGCTCTTGTTGACCGTCGTGACGAGGAGATAGACACGCGCTGTTTGCGCGACGCCGGGATCGCGCGCAACTCTTGCCTCGAGCTGATCCGGCAGCAGCGAGCGCGTCGCGTCGCTGACGCCGCTCTGGAAGAGGCCGAAGTCCGCGCGGCCGAGATGGATGAGATCTGACGCGGTGCGCTTGGTTCCCGCGGAGATCGAGAGAAGCGCGACGATGAGCCCGACGCCGAGCGCAACGCCTGCTGCGGTCAGCAGCGTGCGCACGGGGCGCCGCAGGAGGTTCTTCCAGACCAGCCCTTGCCAGGTCATGCGGGGTATCTTGGACTAGATGCGTGAGGCAGTCCTGAAAGCGCTCGAGCAGGTCATCGACCCAGAGCTCCAGCGCCCGGTCACCGAGCTCGACATGGTGCGCGGCGTCGAGATCGAGGACGGGATCGTGTCGCTCACGATCGTCCTCACCGTCGCCGGCTGCCCGCTCCGCGACTCATTCCAGGAGCAGGTCGACCGCGTGCTCTCAACCATCCCCGGCGTGCGCGGCTTCGAGCTGGCCTTCGACGTCATGACCCCTGAGGAGCGGCAGGCGCTCACGACGAAGCTTCGCGGTGGCACGCAGCGCCAGGACTCTCCGATCCGGCTGACGCCTGGCACGCGTGTGCTTGCGATCGCGAGCGGCAAGGGCGGCGTCGGCAAGTCGTCGCTGACGGCGAACCTCGCGGTCGCGTTCTCGCAGCTCGGCCAGCGCGTCGGCGTGCTCGACGCCGACATCTACGGCCACTCGATTCCACACATCCTCGGCATCCACCAGAAGCCCGTCGCCGTCGACCAGATGATCGTCCCGCCGGTGAAGGACGGGCTGAAGCTCATGTCGATCGGCTTCTTCCTCGAGACCAGCAACGAGCCGGTGATGTGGCGCGGGCCGATGCTGCACAAGGCGCTCGAGCAGTTCCTCACCGACGTGCACTGGGGCGACCTCGACGTCCTCGTCGTCGACATGCCGCCCGGCACCGGCGACGTCTCGATCTCGCTCGGCCAGCTGCTGCCGCGCGCGGAGGTCGTCGTCGTGACCACGCCGCAGAAGCTCGCGCAGGATGTCGCGTCGCGCGCCGCGACGATGGCACAGAAGATCAACATGCGCCTCGTCGGCGTCATCGAGAACATGAGCGGCGACGTGTTCGGCACCGGCGGCGGCGCGTTGCTTGCGGACGAGCTCGACGTGCCGCTCCTCGGCGTCGTTCCGCTCGACCCGCTGCTGCGCGAGCAAGGCGACCTCGGCGAGCCGATCGTCGCCGCGCATCCCGACGCGGAGAGCGCACAGGCGATCACCGCGATCGCCGAGGCGATCGACGCGCGCCGCGAGGCCGGCACCATCCTCAAGTCGCTTCCGCTCGTTGGCTAACTCGGACGTCGTCCGCGACGTCTATGAGCTTGCGCGCAAGGCAGACCACCGTGAGCTGCGTACCCGCCTGCACGACGACGTGACGTGGCATCCGGCTCGCGAGGACGCGTGGCGCGCGTGCGCCGGCGCCGAGGAGGTCGTGAAGACGCTCCTGTGGCGCTCGTCAGCGAACCGCCTGCGGCCCGGCGAGATGATCGAGATCGGCGGGCTCGTCTTCGTCCAGCTGCGCGGTAAACGGCTCGAACGCATCGGTGCCAAGGGCTTCATCCCGAAGTTGTTCCAGGTGATCGCGATCCGGGAAGGGAGAGTCGTGAGCATCAAGGACTACGCGAAACGCACCGAGGCGCTCGAGGCCGCCGGCGTAAAACTGTGAACTCTGCTGCGTTTTTCGATCTCGACCGCACGCTGCTGCGACGGTCGTCGGCGCTCGCGCTCGCCGGCTCGTTCCGGGAGCGCGGGCTCATCTCGCGCAGGCAGCTCGCGAAGGCGGCGGCGTGGCAGCTGCTGTTCGCCGTTCGCGGCGCCAGTCATGAAGCTGTGCGGCGGGCTGCGGAGGAAGGGCTCGTCGTGCTGCGCGGCTCCACGCCGGATGAGCTGCGCGACCTCGTCGCTCAGGCGATGGAGCCGGTGCTACGGCCCCTCGTCTACGCCGAGCCGCTGCACCTCGTCGAGCAGCATCGTGCGCGCGGCGAGCCGGTGTACATCGTCTCGGCGACGCTGCAGGAGATCGTGCAGGCGATCGCCGACGATCTCGGCTTCGACGGTGCGCTCGGCACGATCTGCGAGGTGAAGGACGGCAAGTACACAGGGCGCGCTTTGCGCGCGCTCCACGCCGAGAACAAGGCTGCTGCCGTGCGCGAGCTCGGCTTCGACCTCGAGCAGAGCACCGCCTACTCCGACAGCCACACCGATCTCCCCATGCTCGAGGCGGTGGGGCATCCAGTCGCGGTCAATCCCGACCGCGCGCTGCGCCGCATCGCCGCCGAGCGCCGCTGGCCGGTCCTCGAGTTCCAGCGCCGTGCAGCCTGACGAGGCCGTCGCGCGGCTGCGCGCGCGCGGCTTCTCCGAAGACGACGTGCAGCGACTGCACGCGCACTTCTCCGACGCGGAGGTGCGCGGGAAGACAGGCCACGGCTACTCCCGCGTCGAGTGGCTCGAGACGCTCGACGTCGATCCCGCGGCGCAACCCGAGACGGTCGAGGCGTTCGACTCGTTCGAGCGCTGGCACGGGCGCGGCGCGCTCGGCTACCTCGTGCTCGACGCCGTCGTACGCGCCCAGCTCGCGGATCCGCCCGAGCATGCACGGCTCGTCGTGTGCGAGGAGACGTTTCCGACGGGGATGCTCGGCCACTGGGTGCGGCGCCTGGCCGAAGGCGGCCTCGTCGCGCTGCTGACCGCAACGTCGCCTGCGCGGCTCGGGCCGCCCGGAGGCCCGAAGGTCGCGGGGACGAATCCGCTTGCGATCGGGATCCCCGGCGATCCGCCCGTCGTCGTCGATGTGTCGATGGGCGCAGTCACGTACGGCGACGTCATTGCCGGCCTCGCACAGCCCGACGAGCTGGTGCCGTTCGGCGGCGAGCAGTGGCACAAGGCGTTCGCGCTCGCGCTCGGCCTGCAGCTCGTCGTCGACGCGCTGCATCGCGAGCCGGCGTTCGGCGCGGTGCTTGTCGTCGCGCGGCCGGAATCGGATCCGGTGTCCGCGCTGCGGGCTACCGGGATTCGGCTGCCGGGAAGCGGGGATCGTCCCTGATCGACTCGAAATCCTCGTTCGTCTGAGCGGGCGTAAGCAGTTGTGGCCGCCGCTCCACGGCGACGAGCAGCTCCTCGATCGCCCGCTCGCCGTTGCCCGCGCGCGCTTCGACGCACGCGAGGTGGTAGTGGATCGCCGGACGGTCCGCTTCGCGCAGCGCATCCTCGAGGATCGTGCGCGCCGTGTCCCAGTCGCCTGCGTTCCGCGCGGGCAGCGACGGGAAGATGTACTCCCACGCGGAGACCTCGTGTGCGCCGGGCTTGCCGCCGATCGCGAGCACAGTTGTCCCTGCCTCGACCGCGCGTGCCGAGCGCTGCTGCTTGGGATCGTCGAGGAAGACGAGCGTGCCCGCGGGCGCGTCGACTTCCTCGCCGTCGACGGTGAACGTCGCGTGGCCGGTGACGACCGCATAGATCTCCTCGTGCCCGAGCGGCGTCTCGTCGTGGTCCTCGACGACCTCGTCACCTGCGTTCGCTGCCGTATACGCGTTGATGCCGAATGCGGTGACGCCGAGCGTTCGTCGCACCGGCTTCCAGACGAGCGTCCCGAATACCGGAACGCCCTCTACGTCATCGAGACGAAGGATCTTCATCGCGTAGTGCCGTCAGAACGACAGGATCGATCGCGTTGTTCCCCGCAATGCGCTTTTCCAGGTTCGCGACGCCTGCCCACTTCTCGAGAGAGTCGTAGCCGAGTCGGCGCAGGCGGTCGTCGACCTCGGCGCGCAGGGCGCCTTCGAGCGGTAGCCACTGCGAACGCGGCGTCCGCCCGAAGAGCCGGTCGTGCAGAACGAAGATCCGTCGCAACTCCTCGATCGGTCGCTCGTGGTCGTCGACACGGAGGTCGACCGCTATGTCGGAGAGCTTCGCGTAGCCGCCGTCGCGCTCGACGACCAGAATCGCTGCGGATTGCTGCCCGCGGCTGTCGCCGCCGGCCGCCTGCGCGGCGACGAGGCAGTCGAGCAGGCGCTCGGCGAGGCTGCGACCGGCGCTAGCCTCGAACGTCTCGGCGAGCGCGTCCACCGTCTCCGCGCTGACGAGGATGTTGCCCTGCGCCGCGTATCCAGGCCCGTTGCGGTGGCCGGCCCACTCGTTGCACCCGGGGCCGGTCCAGCTCGCCGAGCCTCCGTGCGCGTCGACGACGCCGAGTTGCCGGTCGTCGCGGCCCTCGTCCGCTGTCACGAGGCGTTGCACGACCTCCTGAGCGTCAAGCCCCTCGCGCAGCAGCGCGAGGCCGTTCGGCCCGTAGCGGGGGTTTGCGTACGCCTGCGTCGCGATCGCACCGACCTGCGATTCCGCCCACGGAACGACCGAGCCGACCGCGAGGAACTTCGACTGCACGGCGATGCCCCATTGCTGCGCCTCCGGGTCGTGGGCGGCGATCGAGTAGGTCATCCGTACGTCAGCTCGGTGAGGTCGAGCGCGAGCAGGTCGCTGCGCTCCGCTGCCACGAGGACGCACGACACCTCCGGCCGCGCGAGCGCGGTCTTCACCGCCTCGGCCGAGTTCGCGCGCACGACGACCGGCCTTCCCTCCTCGAACGCAGTGCGCAACGTGTCAGCGTCGCGCACGTCGTCGACGACGAGCGCTCCTTCGATCTCGATGCTTCCTTCCATCGCAAGCTCCGGCACGCGCCTGCCGGTCGCGCCGAACCAGCGTTCCCTCACAGAGCGATCGACTCCCCCGGCTCGATCCGCTCGATGGTCACGCTCGGCGCAAGCTTTGCGAGCTCGTCCGGCGTGCCCTTGAGCGGCGGGAACGTGCCGTAATGACACGGCACGCAGCGCTTCACGCCGAGCAGCTCGAGCGCGAGCGCCGCCTCCTTCGGATCCATCGTGTAGTGGCCCCCGATCGGCAGCACTGCCACCTGCGGGTCGTAGAGGCGCGTGATGAGCTGCATGTCGCCGAACACGTTCGTGTCGCCGGCGAAGTACACGCGCTTCCCGTCGACACCGACCACGATGCCGCAGGGCTCGCCCATGTACTCGAGTTGGTTGTTCGAGCTCGAATGCTGTGCGTGCGTCAGCGTGAACGTGACGCCGTCGACATCGACCGTGCCGCCCTTGTTCGGGTCGCGGACGTTCGTAAGCTCGTGCTTGATCTGCAGCCAGTCCGCGAGCTCGACGGGCGCGACCACAGTCGAGCCATGCTTCTTCGCGATCTCGACGGTGTCGCCGAGATGGTCGCCGTGCGCGTGCGTGATCGCGATGATGTCCGCGCGCTCAGGATCCTTCTCGTCTTCAGGGCACTTCGGATTGCCGTTCAGGAACGGATCGATGTAGATGCGCGTCCCGCTTTCGGTGTCGATGCGGAACGCCGAGTGTCCGAGCCAGGTGAGTGTCGTAGTCATGGCGGCAGACTAATTCGGCAGGACCGTCCGATGCGGAGGCGAACCTTCCTCGTGATGGGCTCGCGTTTGCTCCCGCTATCACTCGCGCTCGGCGCGGTTCTCGCCGACGCGGGAGGCGTTCACCGGCTCGGCTTCTGGCTGTTGCTGCTCGCCGTTCCGGCGGCGGCCGGCGCCGCCTTCGTCGGGGTCGGCGACGTGCTCGAGGGCAAGAGCGCGTGGATCCGCGGTATCACGACGACGCTCGCGCTCGCGCTCCTCCTGCTCGGTTCGGCCGTCCGCCAGGGTGCTCCTGTGGGCAACGCCGTCCCCGCCCTCGCCATCTCCGCTGCGCTCGGCGCGGCGCTGCTGTACACGCTGCCTGCGCTCTTCTGGGTGCTCGAACCGCTCCTGCCGCGCCCGCGCGTCAGGACGGCAGTTCGGATTCGCACCGAGCCGTAGGCGAGCCGTTCGCGAAGCGGATGGTGATGATCGGGCGGTTCGCCTCGAGCGCCTGGAAACACTGAGGGCATCGGCCGGCGAGCGCGGCCGCGGCGTGGTCGATCTCGCGGTTGCGCGTGAGGTTGTCGACCGGCAGGGTGAAGACGTCGTTCAAGAACCGGTCGGTGGCGTGGTTCACGGCCGCGTTATTCGGTGCGTTGGTGATCGCGCTCACGTCGTGCTGAAGGCGCGTCAGCGCGTGGAGAACCTTCGGGCTGCATTTCACGGCTTGGTGATCGTTGCCGCAGCCGGCGAGCGCGAGGACGGAGAGCGCGAGTCCGACCCCTCGGAGCACGACACCAGTGTATCTAGAACGGTAGTGTCGCGGCCGCGTGCTTCGCGAGTGTGATTAGCGGCCCGACGGCGACGAGCGAACCGACGGAGACGGTTAGCGCGGCGCCGACGGCGACGTTTACGAGCGTCTCCCGCGCAGGTGAGCCACCGGTCGCGAGCGCGAGCTCGGACGACGGCCGCATGTAGATCGCGCGCACGACGCCGAGGTAGTAGTAGAGGCTCACGAGCGTCGCGAGAACGCCGACGATGACGAGCCACGTCCAACCGTGGTTGTACGCGGCGGAGAGCACGTAGAACTTGCCGATGAAGCCGCCGCCGAGCGGCAGGCCCGCAAAGCCGAACATGAAGAACCACATGGCGACACCGAGGAACGGTCGCTCCCAGCCGAAGCCGGCGAGGTTCTCGAGCGTCACGCGCGTGCCGAGCTCGCGCTCCCGCACGGCGACGATCGCGAACGACCCGAACGCCATCGCCGAGTACGGGATGAGGTAGTACACGAGCGCGCGCGCGCCGAGGGCGGTCCCGACGGAGAGCCCGATGAGCATGAATCCCGCGTGCGAGATCGACGAGTATGCGAGCAGTCGCTTGACGTCGGTCTGGACGAGTGCGGCGAGATTTCCGATGACGAGCGACGCGACCGCGATCACGGCGAGCGCCCACGTCCACAGGTGCGCCTCCTGGGGGAACGCGGTCTGCAGCACGCGGAGCGAGAGGACGAGTGCCGCGACCTTCGTCGCCGACGACATGAACGCCGTCACCGGCGTCGGCGCTCCGGTGTAGACGTCCGGCGTCCACATGTGGAACGGCGCGGCCGACATCTTGAACGCGAGCCCGGCGAGGATCAGCGCGAGGCCAAGCACGAGCAGCAGGTCCCCGGAGAGCCCGTGCTGGGCGACCGCCTGCGCGATCTCGACGAAGCCGATCCGGTTCGTCGCGCCGTAGACGAGCGCGGAGCCGAACAGCAGGCCGGCGGAGCCGAAGCCGCCGATGATGAGGTACTTCAATCCGGCCTCGAGTGAGCCTTCGATGTCGTAGTCGATCGCGCACATGACGTAGAGCGCGATCGAGAACCACTCGAGCGAGAGGAACAGCGTCATGAGGTTGGCGGCGCCGACGAAGAACGTCATGCCAGCGGCCGACGCGAGGAGAAGCGCGAAGAACTCTGCGACGTGCTCGTCGTCGAGGCGCACGATGTGCTCCTTCCCGAGCACCACGGTCGCGAGCGTGATCGCGCAGAGGATCACCTGCGAGAGCGCGGTCCAGCGGTCGCGGTAGAAGGAGTCGGAGATGACGCGGCTGCCGGTCGCGCTGTCGACGTACAGCCAGATTGACGTGACGATGCCGCCGAGCGAGCCGAGGCCCGCGACGGTCGCGGCGAATGTCCGTCGCCACGGGCGGGGCACGAGGACGGCGCCGAGCAGCGCGATGCCCGACGACCCGAGCAGCACGAGAATCGTCGAGATCGCGAACCAGTCGACGTGCGGCGTCGCGATCACTTGAATTGCTCCTGCACGACCGCGGTCGGCATGTCGCCTGCGAACGAATGGTGCGAGATCGCGTCCGGCCAGACCGACAGCGCGAGGAGAACGCCGACGAGCGGCACGATGAGCGCGAGCTCACCGGTGCGCAGGTCGAGCGCTTCGTCGTGCACCGTCGAGCCGCGCGCCTCGTGCAGCACGGCGGAGATGAGCCGCAGCATGTACATCGCCGCGAGCACGATCGCGACGGCGCCGATCACGGCCCACCACCATGCGCGTTGGTAGGAGCCGGCGAGGATGAGGAACTCCCCTGCAAACGAGGCGGATCCGGGGACGGCGAGCGAGAGGATGCCCGTCGTCAGCAGCAGCGTTGCGAGTGCGGGGCGCCCCTTCGCCATGCCGCCGAGCAGCGCGAACTGGCCGGTGGTCGTTCGCCGCTCGACCGTTCCGGCGAGCAGGAAGAGCGAGACGGAGATCAACCCGTGCGCGACCATCTGCAGGATCGCGCCGTCGTACCCGAGCGTCGTGCCCGAGAAGAGGCCGAGCGCGATCAAGCCGGACTGCGCCATCGACGAGTACGCGACGACACCGCGAAAGTCGGGTGCGCGGAAGGCGAGTATCGATCCGTACACGAGCGCGGCGGCGGCGAGCGCGAGGATCAGCGTCCGGTAATAGTGCGCAGGCTCCGGGAACTTCGCGATCGCGATGCGCAGCATTCCATACGTCCCTGCTTTTGCGATCACGCCCGAGAGGATTGCCGTCACCTCCGGTGGCGCTTCGCGGTATGCGTCCGGGAGCCAGCCGTGGAATGGGAACAACGGCGCCTTGATGACGAACGCGAGCATGAAGCCGAGGAAGAGCCAGCGGCTCGGGCTCGTCGGCCCGGCGACGAGGTCGAACGTCCCGACCTTGAGCCCGTACACGATGAGTGCGGCGAGCATGAGCAGCGAGCCTGCCATCGTGTAGATGAGGAGCTTGATCGTCGCGCCGAGCCGTCCTGCGCCGCCCCACACGCCGATGAGGACGTAGAGCGGAATCAGCATCGCCTCGAAGAACGCGTAGAAGAGCAGCAAATCCTGGGCGACGAAGACTCCGACCGTTGCACCGGTGAGGAAGAGCATGAGCCCGAAGTACGCGCGCGGACGCTCGCGCCCGACCCAGAAGCCGTAGCCGACGCAAGCGGCCATCGCGACGACAGTGAGCCCGACGAGCCAGAGGGAGAACGCGTACTCGCCGACGTGGTAGGAGACGTGGAGATCGCTAATCCACGTTCGGTGCTGCGCGAACTGCAGGCCGCTCCGCTGGAAGTCGAAGCGCGCCGCCTGCTCGATCCACACGCCGACCTCGACGAGCGAGACGAGCAGCGCGAGCGCTCCGGTCGCGTAGCGCGAGAGCGGGAGGATCCAAATCGCGAGTGCGCCCGCGAGCGGTAAGCAGATGAGCACCGTCGTGAACGACGAGACGGTCATCTCACCGCCAGGAAGACGATCGCAAGGACGGCCATGCCGGTGCCGAGGAAGAAGACGTAGGTGCGCAGCAGCCCGGTCTGCAGGCGGCGAACGCCCGCGCCCGCCTCGAGCGCGCCTTCGCCGAGGTCGGGGCCGCTCGCGAGCACGATCGGCTCTTCGAAGTCGCGCCGCAGCACTCCGGCCAGCGCGGCCGCCGGGCGGAAGAAGAGCGCGTCGTACGCCTCGTCGAAGTAGAGCTTGTGCTCGAGCGCGCGCTGCACCCCAGGCAGCCGAGGCACTGCAAGCCGGTTCTGTCCGTACAGTGCGTATGCGAGCGCGACGCCGGCGAGTCCGAGCGCAACCGCGAGCACGGACGCGAGCACCTCTTGCGACTTCGGCGGCTCGGCGACGCCGAGCGTCGCGGCGACGGGCGAGAGCCAGCTCGTCACCGGATGCCACCAGGGCGAGAGCTGGATCCAGCCGCCGACGACCGCGAGGACGGCGAGGATGCCGACCGGTACGAGCATCGTCTTCGGCCCCTCACCGTGATGACTTCCGTCAATCGCGTCTGACACCTGGCCGTGTCCGAAAACGATGAAGTACAGCCGGAACGTGTACAGACCGGTCAGGAACGCGCCGCCGAGCGCAGCGACTGCGAGCACGACGCCGTACCAATGGTCGTGCAGCGCCGCGGCGATGATCGCGTCCTTCGAGAAGAAGCCCGAGAACGGCGGCAACCCGACGAGCGCGAGCGCCCCTGCGAGGAACGCCCAGCGCGTCCAGGGCATCAGCGTGCCGATCCCGCGCATCTTGCGGATGTCCTGCTCGCCCGAGAGCGCGTGGATGACGAGGCCTGCCGCCATGAAGAGCAGCGCCTTGAAGAACGCGTGCGTCATCAGGTGGAACATCCCGCCGGCGTACGTGCCGACGCCTGCGCCGAGGAACATGTATCCGATCTGCGACATCGTCGAATACGCGATCACGCGCTTGATGTCGACCTGCACGAGCGCGATGAGCCCGGCGACGAGCAGCGTCAACGCGCCCATCCCGGCGGCGACGAGCTCGACCGTGCGCGCCTGCTCGAAGATCGGATGCGTGCGCGCGATGAGGTAGACGCCGGCGGTGACCATCGTCGCCGCGTGGATGAGCGCGGAGACCGGCGTCGGGCCTTCCATCGCGTCGGGAAGCCACGTGTGCAGCGGGATCTGCGCCGACTTCGCCGCCGCACCGCCGAGCAGGCCGAGCGCGACGAGGTTCACGGTCGTCGACGAGAGGTGGCCGGCGGTCGCGAACGACGTCGTGAATTCGAGCGAGTTGGAGTGCGCGATGAGGACGAAGAACGCGAGCGCCATCGTCGCGTCGCCGATCGCGTTCATGACGAATGCCTTCTTCGCGGCAGCGACGGCGGAGGGGCGCTCGTGCCAGAAGCCAATGAGCAGATACGACGAGAGGCCGACGAGGCCCCAGCCGGCGAGCAGCAGCAAGAGGTTGCCGCCCTGGACGAGCAGCAGCATCGAGAAGACGAACAGCGACATGTACGCGAAGTAGCGCCGCTCCTCGTCGTCGCCGTCCATGTAGCCGATCGAGTAGAGGACGATCAGCCCGCCGACGCCGGAGACGATGAGCATCATCATCGTGCTGAGCGGGTCGACGAGGACGCTGAGGCCGACGTGGAACTTGCCGCTCTCGAGCCACGTCCACGCGGTCGAGATCACGCCGTGCTCGGAGCCGTGCGAACGCAGGCCGAGGAACGACCACACCGCGCCGCCGAAGGCGACGAAGACGCTCGCCGTCGACAGCCAGCCGGCGTTGCGGCGCGAGATGCGCTCGCCCGCGCCGGTGATCGCGAGCGCGCCGGCGAGCGGCGCGCACAGACAGAGCCATGCGCCCGCGATCATCCGCGCAGCTCCGACAGCTGGTCGACGTCCATCGCGAGCCTCCGGCGGTGCAGCGCGACGACGAGGCCGAGGCCGACGCACACCTCCGACGCGGCAACCGCCATGACGGCGAGCGCGAAGATCTGGCCTGCACCGTTGCCCGCATGGCGCGCGAACGCGATGAGGGCGAGGTTGCCGCCGTTCAACATGATCTCGAGCGACAGCAGGACGATGAGCGGATTGCGGCGGATGAGCACGCCGAGCGCTCCGATCGCGAACAGGAACGCGGCGATGCCGAGGTACCAGACGATGCCCGGCCCTTGCAACATCAGGCGGTTCGCCTCTTTGTGTGCGAGCCGAGGATGACCCCGCCGACCGCGGCGACGAGCAGCACGATCGACGTGATCTCGAACGCGAGCAGGTGGTCGGTGAGGAACAGCCGCCCGATCCAGCCCGGCGTACCGAACGTGCGATGGACGTGCTCGGAGTGTTTCAGGCGCCCGCCCGCCTTTAGGCCGAGCGCGACGATGATCTCGAGGAAGATCGCGCCGGCTGCGAGCACCGCGCCGACGGATTGCCACGTCGGCCCGCCAGCCCACGGCGTCTCCATGCGCGGGCCGACGTACGCGATGACGAAGAGGAACATCACCATCACCGCGCCCGCGTAGACCATCACCTGCGCGGCGGCGACGAACTCGGCCGACAGCAGCAGATAGAACACCGCGAGCGAGCCGAGGTTGCCGATGAGCGAGAGCGCCGAGTAGAACGGGTTCGAGAACGAGACGACCGCGATTGCGGACGCGAGACATGCGAACCCGGCGAGCACCCAGACGATCCAGACCAGAATCACGAGTCGGAGCGGTAGAAGGGAATCGGCGTGTCGAAGAGGTCGCGGTCGGCGACCGGCACCTGCTTGATCGGCTCCGCGAGCAGCATGTCCTTCGTGTAGATCTGGTCGTCCCGGTTGTACTCGGAGATCTCGAACTCGTTCCCGAGCGTGATCGCGTCGAACGGGCACGCGAGCTCGCAGTAGCCACAGAAGATGCAGCGGCTCATGTTGATCTCGTAGATGCGCGCGTAGCGCTCGCCTGCGGACACGCGGTTCTCCGGCGTGTTCTCGGCGGCGACGACGCGAATGCAGTCCGCGGGGCACGCCGCCGCGCAGAGCGAGCAGCCGACGCACTTCTCGAGCCCGTTGTCGTGCAGCCACAGACGGTGACGGCCGCGGAAGCGCGGATAGATCGGCCGCTTGTACTCCGGATATTGCTGCGTGATCGGCTTCTTCAGGATCTGCTTGAACGTGACCCCGAAGCCCTTGATGGTGGACAGCGGCTGGGTCATGTGGCCGCCACCACGAGCGCGGTGATGACTGCGTTCAGGGTCGCCACCGGCAGCAGCACCTTCCAGCCGAAGCGCATGAGCTGGTCGTAGCGCAGGCGCGGGAGCGTCGCGCGCACCCAGATGAACACGAAGAGGAGCGCGAGCAGCTTCAGTACGAACCAGAGCGGGCCGAGATGCCAGGGCCCATGCCAACCGGCGAAGAACAGCGTCACCATCAGGCCGGAGAGCGTGATCAGGTTGACGTACTCGGCGGTCTGGAAGAGGCCCCAGCGCATGCCCGAGTACTCCGTGTGGTAGCCGGCGACGAGCTCGGTGTCGGCCTCGGGCAGGTCGAACGGCGAGCGGCTCGTCTCTGCGATCCCGGCGAAGAAGAAGACGAGCATGCCGACGAATTGCGGCGCGGCGAATGGAAGCAGCTCACCTTGCCGATGGACGATGTCGACGAGCGAGAGCGAGCGGCCGAGCAGCACGACACCGAGGACGCTCAGCGCGAGCGAGACCTCGTACGACACGAGCTGCGCGCACGTTCGCATCGAGCCGAGCAGCGAGAACTTCGACTCCGACGCCCAACCGCCGACGATGAATCCGTAGATGCCGAGCGAGCCGAGCGCGAAGACGAGGATGAGCGCGATCGGCACGTTCACGACCTCGCCCTGCACGTCCCAGTGGTAGATGTGCCAGCCCGATCCCCACGGGATGACCGAGAACGCGGCGAGCGCGGTGAACAGCGACACGACCGGCGCGAGGATGTACGGCGCTCCGATCGCGCTCGACGGCGCGAACGCCTCCTTGCGCACGAGCTTGATCAGGTCGGCGAACGGCTGCAGCAACCCGAACGGGCCGGCGCGGTTCGGGCCGTAGCGCATCTGCATGCGCCCGAGCCCCTTGCGCTCGAGCCACGTGAGATACGCAAAGGTGAGCATCACGAGATTGACGATGACGAGCGCCTCGATGATCGCGATCCACCAGGGCTCTCTCACGTCGTCACCTCGACGTTCCCCTGCAGTCCGCCGGCATGCTCCTGTGCGACGCGCGCGATGCCTGCAGGCATGTTCTTGTTCACGCG